>CALFYB010000268.1 GCA_937952995.1 uncultured Caulobacteraceae bacterium | reverse complement strand
TCTGCGCGGCCTGCAATGGCCTGAATGACGAAGTACAGCGCGATAGGCGAAACCACGGGCAGCAAGGACGGGACAATCATTTCCCGGATTGCAGCCTTGGTCAGGATGTCCACGGCCTTGGCATAGTCAGGCTTGGCCTTGTATTCCATGATGCCGGGGATTTCGCGGAACTGGCGACGGACCTCTTCAACGACGGCCTCAGCCGCACGTCCAACAGCGGTCATCGACATGCCACCAAACAAAAACGGCAGCAGACCACCAAAGAACAGACCGACCACGACGTAAGGGTTGGACAGATCGAAGGCGACCTCGCCCATGCCCGCGAAGTATGGGAACTCCGTTGCATTGGCTGCGAAGAACTTCAGGTCTTGGGTATAGGCTGCGAACAGCACCAGAGCGCCCAGGCCAGCCGAACCGATGGCATAGCCCTTGGTCACGGCCTTGGTGGTGTTGCCCACGGCGTCCAGCGCGTCGGTAGACACGCGAACCTCGTGAGGAAGACCGGCCATTTCGGCAATACCACCGGCATTGTCGGTGACAGGACCAAAGGCGTCGAGGGCGACAATGAACCCGGCCAGAGCCAGCATGGTCGTTGTGGCGATGGCCACGCCGAACAGGCCTGCAAACTGGAAGGTCAAGATGATGCCGACGATGATCGCAATCGCAGGAGCCGCAGTGGACTCAAGCGAAACGGCCAAGCCTTGGATCACGTTGGTGCCGTGACCCGAGACCGAAGCCTTGGCCACCGAACGCACCGGACGGAAAGCCGTGCTGGTATAGTATTCGGTGATCACGACGATGGCGGCGGTCACACCCAGACCAACAAGCCCGCAATAGAACAGCGCATTGGCGTCCACGGACTTGCCTTGGATCATGACGGCGGCAGGGACGAGCTTATTGATAACGACATAGACGCCGACAACCGACAGAAGGCCGGTGACGATCAAGCCCTGATAGAGCGCGCCCATGATGTTCTGGCTCTTGCCCAGACGGACAAAGAAGGCACCGACGATAGAGGCTGGGATACAGATACCGCAGATGGCCAGCGGCAACAGCATCATAGCATCGACCTCGGCCGTGCCGCGGAAGAAGATCGCCGCCAAAACCATGGTCGCGACGGTGGTCACGGCATAGGTTTCGAACAGGTCAGCGGCCATACCGGCGCAGTCGCCCACATTGTCACCGACATTGTCAGCGATGGTGGCGGGGTTACGTGGGTCATCTTCAGGAATACCGGCTTCAACCTTGCCGACCATGTCGCCGCCCACGTCTGCACCCTTGGTAAAGATGCCGCCGCCGAGACGGGCGAAGATGGAGATCAGCGAGGCACCAAAGCCCAGAGCCACCATGCCATCGACCACTTCGCGGCTGGTCGCCACGAGGCCTTCGATCTTGGTCAGGTAAGCAAAATAGCCCGCAACGCCGATCAGGGCGAAGCCTGCCACCAGCATGCCGGTGATCGCGCCCGACTTGAACGCCATGCCGAGGCCCTTTTGCAGGCTCTCAGAGGCCGCCTGAGCCGTACGCACATTGGCGCGAACGGAAATCAGCATGCCGGCATAGCCCGCCGCGCCCGAAAGCACAGAGCCGATAACGAAGCCAACAGCGGCCTTAGGGCCGATCAGGAAGTAAACGACGGCCAGAATGACCACACCGACCATGCCGATGGTCGTATATTGCCGACGCAGATAGGCTTGAGCGCCTTCCTGAATAGCGGCTGCGATTTCTTTCATCTTGTCATTGCCAGCCGAAGCTTGCATCAGCGTCGCGGTCTGCACGATGCCGTAAAGCACCGCCAAAAGACCGGCCGCAATGACCCACCAAATATACGAATCCATGCTGTAGAAGCCCCTTCCTGTTTATGCACAATCGACCATTGGAACGTTTCAAAACGCCCAAAAGCCGGGTCCTTAAAGGACCTGTACGCCCGTTTCCTCGATTGAGAGCTTAAGCTGCTCCCTTTAACCGGGATGGACGTTGCCAAACATAGGACGGCAAAGCAACCACTTGCCTCGCGAAGTCTTTGGCTTTGATGCCTAGGGCTTAGCCGAAGCGGTGCGCGGTAGATGCTTTTTGGGGTCTTGGCGCACAATTTGGATACTTGCGATCATCCGTGCATCCATGAAGCTTGCGGCCTCTCGTTTCAGAACCGTCTTGACCAACGCCTCATCAACCCGATTGGGGTCACCCGGCACGCCTAGGTTTTGACGGTGGCCAGCGCGAACCAGAGCATCGCGATAATAGGGCTCTTGGCCGACCAGCCGATAGAGGTCCGCCTTGGGCGACAGCATGATCTTGATCGACAAGAAGACGTAGTTGACCAGTTTCCCATCCACAGTGATCGGAACCGCGACCGGTGCCAAAGGAATTGACGGGTCGATCTTAATTGTCGCCGCCCCCTCCTCAGCCATGACCGGGGTCACGCTGAACGCAGCAATCAGAGCTAGAACGGGGGCTATTTTTCGCATGGAACCCTTTTAACAAAACGGGTTTAACCAGCAATTGCTATTCGCGGTGTTGATAGCCCAATGTGCGAATATTCTGAACCTCGCCGCGCCAAGTCAGGCTCACCCCGGGCTCTGACACGACCGTGCCAATCCGGGTAACAGCAATACCAAGGGCAGCCGCGTTCGAGGTGAAGGCCTCTCGCTGTTCAGGCGAGACCGTACAGACCAGTTCATAATCATCGCCGCCCGTTACGAGGGCCAAGTGCGCTGCCACAGGATCATCCTGAAGGGCGAGCCAAGCCGAGGCTGCTTCAGACAGAGGAACCGCCTCCAAATCGATCCTAAGGCCAACCGTGCTGGCGGCGGCGATATGACCCGCATCCGCTGCCAAACCGTCCGAAACATCCGCGCAGGCGGTCGCATGGGTGCGAAGCGCTTGGCCAAGCCCAAGGCGCGGAAGGGGATGATGATATCGGTCTTCCAAGGCAAGATTTTGCGGTGCGTTAAGCATCGGCAGTCGCCCTTGCGCCGCCAAAAGCCCCAAATAGCCATCCCCTATGGTGCCGGTGACCACCAAGTCGTCACCGATTCGCGCGCCCTTGCGTCGAACCATCTGGCCCTGCGGTACCCAACCCATAGCCGTCAGGCTGAGCGTAAGCGGTCCGGGCGTCGAGGTTGTGTCCCCCCCGAACAGAGCCAAACCGAAATGAGACAGGTCCTCTCCCAGCGCCTTAGCAAACTGGTCGCGCGCATCGGAGCCGTAGTGCTGTGGCCAACTGACGGCGAGGAAACAGCCGTAGGGCTCAGCCCCCTTTGCCGCCAAATCCGACAGATTGGTTCGCAACAGTTTTCGAGCAACCCGGTCAGGTCGCTCCCCCGCTAGGAAATGAACACCCTCGACCAAAGCGTCCTTGGTGACGACCAGATCAAAGCCGGGACGCGACGGAATAACCGCCGCGTCGTCCATCAGATCAAGGGCCTCTGGCGCACCAAAGGTTAGGGGACGAAAGCGCCGGGCGATGTCTTGAAACTCGTCCGACACCGATCGCTCCAATCAGCCGCGCTCGTCGCGCGCGATGGCGTCTAGCGCGCCATTGACGAAGCCGGGCTCAACCCCCTCGAAGAAGGACTTGGCGATCTCGACATATTCATCAATCACGATCTCGGTCGGGATGTCTTGCAAAGTGCTCAACTCATAAGCCCCTGCCCGCAAAATCGAGCGGACGGTGGCATCTAGTCGATCCAATCGCCAGCCGGTCGCTAGACGCTTGGCGATCAGTTGGTCGATCTTGGCCTGTCCAATCACGACACCGCGCACAAGATCGCCAAAAAAGGCTTCGTCGGCTTCGGCCAAGGGTTCGCCTTCGATTTCGGAACCGAACCGATGGTCGATAAATTCGCGCACGACGGTCTCAGCGCCAGCGCCAGACACTTCCATCTGATAGAGGGCTTGGATGGCGGCAAGACGCGCCACTGAACGGGATTGATGGGCCTTGCCCGCGCCGCTCATCGACCGCCACCAGAACGCAGCTTGCGGCGCAGGAGAACCAGCTCCACGGCCGCTGTCGCCGCGCCGCCGCCCTTATCGCCTTCGCTGACCCGAGCGCGGCTCCAAGCTTGATCCTCGTCTTCGGTCGTCAAGATGCCGTTGCCGATGGCCAGATTGCGGCTAATCGCCAAGTCCATCAGGCCGCGGGCAGACTCATTGGACACGATCTCAAAATGGTAGGTCTCGCCCCGGATGATGCAGCCGAGGGCGACATAGCCATCGTAATGCAGACCAGCAGGGCTGTGTCCGCTCTCTTCGGCCAAGGCAATGGCGGCCGGAATTTCGAGAGCGCCAGGAACGGTTACAACGTCAAATTCAGCACCTGCTGCCGTGAGGACAGCCTTGGCACCCTTGAGTTGCTCGTCGGCTAGGTCGCTATAGTAGCGCGCCTCGACGATCAAAATACGAATGGTGTTATCCACGATAGCCTATTCCTTGACCTGTCCGTCGCCGATGGGCTGGCGCCCTGAAATTTTCAAACCATAGCCCTCGAGGGCGGCAGGCTTGGCTTGGCTAGAGGTCAGGAGGATCATCTCGCGAACCCCCAAATCGAGCAAGATTTGCGCGCCCACGCCATAGTCGCGAAGGGCGTGCGACTTGGCCATCTGCACATCCCGGTCGCCGTAGCGCTCGGACAACCAAGCCGGATTGGGATCGCGAATAAAGACCGCGACACCGGCCCCATCAAAGTCGGCCAAGGCCTGCAGGGCTTGAGGGATGTAGTCACGGCGCGCTTGGCTATGGCCCAGCATATCGGCTGCAAAATCAACCTGATGCATGCGCACGAGGGTCGGCGTATCGGCATCAATGCGGCCCTTGACGAGGACCATATGCTCGCTGCGATCGATGATGTTGCGATAGACCATCATGCGGAACGCGCCGCCATAGATGCTCTCGAACGGTGCCTCGACCACCCGCTCAACATTGCGCTCAGTGCGGCGGCGATAGGCGATCAGGTCAGCGATGGTGCCGATCTTTAAGCCATGCAGCTGGGCAAAGCCGACATAGGCCTTGTCGAGCCAGTCACCATCGCGGATTTCGGTATTATCCCAACCACGATAGCTGGTGATCGACGTCAAGCTATGTTCACCCAATTCGATATCTGCTTGCAGGGCAATGCCCCAGCTTTCTTCCTTAGTCGTGGTGACAAGGTTCTGCCGAATGTTGCGTGAATCCGAAGCATCGAAACCGGTTCCAGCCAGCGCCAGCGCAGCCGCGTTCGTTGGCGTGTTGCCAATAATTTCGGCACAGCAATCATCATTGGCTTTGCGGTAATCGGCGCGCAGCGTCAGCATGATCTTTTCGCTAACGTCGGCCTCAATCGCGCCGCGAACACTGTAATGTTCATAGCCATTGACCTTGTTGCCTGTGGTCAGATTGTTAACGTTGCCGTCATAGCTTCCGTAAAATCCGGTGAAGCGCGAACGCACATTGGCGCTCAGCGGCAAACGCGCCATGGCCATGAAGCTATCGACCACGCCTTGCATGTCCATGCGGGCTTCGGGCTTCACAGTGCCGTCGGCCTGCAACGCGCCAGCAGCAAACTTCTCGGTCATGTCGCTGGCCACGTTGCCAATGTCAATCTGGCCCACCGCAATGTCAAACGCGCGGCCATCCAACGACGCGGCTTTGGTCATGCCCGTGATGGCGTGCTTGGTGGCCGTGTAGGCAATTGAACCGGGGCGCGGTGCGTGTGCAGAAATCGACCCGTTGTTGATGATGCGACCGCCCTGTGGGCTCTGATCTTTCATCAACTTGAACGCGTGCGAGAGGCAATAAAACGCGCCATTGAAATTCACATCCACCGAACGACGCCAGTCGGCGCCTGACAAATCGCCGGGCATGGTGGCGGGCAAGAAGATGCCTGCGTTGTTGAACAGCAAATCCAAGCGGCCGTAGTTGACGCGCACCTGCTCAAACAACTTGGCCACATCGTCCTCGTGGCTCACATCGCAAGGAACGGCCAGCGCATTGCCTGCGTGCGCGCCCGCCGCTTGCACGGTGGCTTGCAGCGCATCCGCGCGACGCCCCACCAACACCACCTGCCAGCCCTCAGCCAACAAAGCCAACGCGCACGCCTTGCCAATGCCAGAACTGGCGCCTGTGACGATTGCTACTTTGCTCATGGGGATGCTCCTGTGTAATGCCTTGATTGTGAACAAGCTGGCGGCCAATTCAAGCCTTCATTGTCTCGTGCGCGAAAGACACGCGTTGCTGGCAGCGCGCTAAAGTAGCGGCCTATGAACCCAATTTTCAACAAAGTCATCCTCTTCACCGACACCGACGGCTTCGCACGTTTCCGCGAAGAAACGGTGGCGCTGTCCGAAGGCAAGCCGCAAGCGCGTTTGTCACCCCTCATGACCAGCGGTGGTTTTCAACTGCGCCGCAGTCCTGTAGGGTTTCGCAGCGAC
>CALFYB010000267.1 GCA_937952995.1 uncultured Caulobacteraceae bacterium | reverse complement strand
CTGGAGTTCAGACGTGTGCTCTTCCGATCTAGTGTTCAGGCTTTGGACAGCCTGCGCCAGCCGCTGGAGACCGGCGAGGTCATGGTGGCGCGGGCCAATGCCCATATCCGCTATCCCGCCCGGGTCCAGCTGGTGGCAGCCATGAACCCCTGCCGCTGCGGCCATGGCGGCGTCGGGCGCGGGGCCTGCGTGCGGGCCCCCAAATGCCAGAAGGACTATCAGGGGCGAGTATCTGGTCCCCTGATGGACCGCATCGACCTTCAGATTGAGATGCCGCCCGTCACCCCTGCGGATATGGCCCTGCCGCCTCCTGCAGAAGGCTCCGCCGAAGCCGCCGCGCGGGTCAACCATGCCCGCCGCATCCAGCATGACCGTGCCCAAGCCTTCTTCGCCAAGGATGGTAGCGGGTCAACGATGGGTGAGCGGCCGGATCTCTGCCTCAATGCTCAAGCCCAAGGGCGGATGCTCGAACAGATCGCCGCGCTTGACGAGCCGGGCCGTCAGCTTCTCACCCGCGCTGCCGAAGCCGGGGGCCTGACGGCGAGAGGCTGGACCCGGACCTTACGTCTGGCCCGCACCATCGCCGATCTCGACGGTAGCGAAACGGTCCACCGCCTGCATATCGCCGAGGCCCTGATCTATCGTCGAAGCCCCACCGACCCGGGCCAAAGCCTTGGCCAGCCAGATCCGGCCAAGGCAAGATTAACCAATAGGTAAGCTTAGCTTTTGACTCAGCGTTAAGGCTGAGCGGGCTAGGGTGAGCCGTGGAACAGAAACCAAAAACACCTTTGGCGCCTATCTCTCAGGGGGCCGCAGACACCAGTCTTGTGCTGACCAGCATGAGCCATGCCCTGCGCACGCCGCTGAGCGGTGTCTTGGGCATGGCCAATCTGTTGGCCGAAACCGACCTGACGCCGCAACAGCAACGCTACCTGTCTGCCCTGCGTCAATCGGGCGACCAACTCCAAGGTCTGATCACCGAGATGATCGACTTGGCGAAGCTCAATGCCGGCATTTTAAATCTCAACCGCGAACCCCTTGTCCTTGGGGCCCTGCTCCAATCGGTGTGCGAACAGCTTCGGCCCAAGGCCTTGACCCGTGGCCTCAACATCCACTGGACCGAACAGGGCCTGGACGCTGGCCATCCACCCAAGATCATGGCTGACCACCACCGGCTTGGCCAAATCCTGACCCTCCTCGTCAAGCGCGCCCTGACCACCCTCAAGTCGGGCAGCCTCATGTTGTCTGTTGAGCCTATGGCTGGCGCTTCACCACGGGCGCATCAGATTGGTCTGCGCTTTTGCGTCCGCCCGACCCTTGCCAGCCTTGAAGCCGCAGATGGGCAGATCCTCTCGGATGAAGACCGTCTGGCCATAGCCAAGATCCAGACCCTCGCACACCTGCACGGTGGCCGCGTCGGTCTTCGCGAGGGCCATTGCCGTCTGGCCGACCTCTGGTTCGAGGCCCAGTTCGAAACGGACCGCGCGGCCGCAAGCCCAGAGCCCGACGAGAGGCTTTCTGCAACGCCTGCCCATCGACGCGGCGCACGGATCCTGGTTGTCGAAGACAATGCCATTGCCGCCCTGCTCGCCCGCGCCCTGCTGACCCAAGAGGGCTGCCGCGTCGACTGCGTCTCGAACGCGGATGAGGTGCTGTCCAAGACCCTAGCCGACACCTATGACCTGATCTTTATGGATATGGGCTTGCCGAGCATGGACGGCCCATCCCTGACCGCCGCCCTTCGGGCCCGAGGCATCACCACGCCGATCTTGGCCCTGACCGCCCATCAGGACGAGGACAGCCGCGCTGCCTGCCTGAACGCTGGAATGGACGATTTTCTGTCCAAGCCGCTGGAGCGCATCGCCCTGCGCCGCGCGCTCTGGCACTGGCTGCAGCGCGACACGGGCGTCAAGCCGCACTGGACCTTGGGCCCGGGTCAGGCCAATCTGAACCCCTGATTTGGGGGCGGGCCCCAACGGGCGGGGGCCTGCATAATGACGCAACCAATCAAACCCAAAACCGGGGCCAAGCATGTGATGGCATCCCTGCGCCAGCCCAAGGTGCTGGTCATGCTGATGCTCGGCTTTTCATCAGGCCTTCCGTTCCTGCTCAGCGGCAATACGCTCGGCTATTGGCTGCGCGACGAGGGCACCAGCCTCAAGGCCATTGGCTTCCTGTCGTGGGTCGGCATCGCCTATTCCCTGAAATATTTGTGGGCCCCCTTCATTGACCGGCTCGACGCGCCGCTTTTGGGTAAGCTCGGACGGCGGCGGGGCTGGATGGTGATGAGCCAGATCCTGATCGGTCTAGCCTTGATCGCTATGGCCATGGTTGGACCAAAAGGCGGGCTGACCATGCTCGGGGTCTTTGCCCTCGTCCTCGCCTTTGCCTCCTCGACCCAAGACATTGTCGTCGATGCTTGGCGGATCGAGGCCGCCGATGATGGCGAAGAGATCGCGCTCCTGTCCTCAGCCCTACAGCTTGGCTACCGCGCCGCCCTTCTGTGCACCGACGCCCTGATTTTGGTGTCCGCGCAGCATTTGGGCTGGAACCTGTCCTATGGCCTTGCCGCCGGGGCCATGACCATCGGCCTGATCGCCAGCCTCAAGGCCAGCGAACCGCGCCGCGACCAGGGCACTCAAGACCGCGACGCCGCTGCCCTACCGCTCTGGACCTCGGGCGGCATGCGCCAAGCCATTGTCGGACCCTTCGTAGCCTTTTTCCAAACCCACGGGGTCATGGCCTTCTTGATGCTGGCCATGATCAGTCTCTATCGCTTGCCCGACTTCATTATGGGGCCGATGGCCAATCCCTTTTACCACGACCTTGGTTTCAGTAAGGATATGGTGGGCGCGGTTCGAGGCTCGGTGGGCCTGATCGCCTCCATCGCAGGCATCGCCATTGGCGGCCTGTTCGCCCTGCGTTTTGGTCAGGTGAAGACCCTGATCGCTGGCGCTATCCTCCAACCCTTGGCCGTCGCCAGCTTCGCCCTCTTGGCCTATCGCGGCGCAGATCTAACCCTCTTTAGCACCATCATGGCCTTCGATAGTTTTGCGATGAGCTTTGCCGGGGTCGCCCTCGTCACCTACATGTCGGGCCTGACCAGTCTGGGCTATACGGCCACCCAATATGCGCTTCTGACCTCGACCTATGCCTGGGTGGGCAAGTTCTTAAAGGGTTTTTCCGGGGCCTTGGTCGAGAGCCTGCAGGTCACCCATGGGCTGATGGGAGCCTATGGCCTGTTCTTCATCGGGGCCGGAGCGATCGGACTGCCCGCCCTGATCCTTTGCCTGATCTTGGTTAGGCCGCGTCAAAGCTAAGGGGCGCACCCCAAAAGGCCTCGACCAAATCATTCTGCGCGCCGGGCTCGCCTGTGGTCAGGAACCGGCGAAGGCCGCTGTGGCCAGCCTCATATTCCGGATGCTGGGCCAGATAGCGCACCACCGCCTCGGCGGTCGCGGCGGGCTGATGGATTAGGGGCGTACCCGGCGGCAGGGCTTGGCGAAACAGGTCGGCAACCAACTCATAATGGGTGCAGCCCAGAATAGCCCGGTCCGGCGCACGGCCAATCTTCTGGCTCAGCGTCGCGACATGGGCCGTAATCTTGGCCAACAGGTCCTGCGGCGCGGCATTGGCCTCGATCATTCCGGCAAGGTCGGGGCAAGGCTCTGAAAAGACCGCCACATCCTGACGGCGCTTGTCGATCTCGATCTCATAGACGCGGCTGCGCGCGGTGCCGGGGGTGGAAAAGACGCCCAGAACATCCAAGCGTTCGACCTTATCACCGCGCCGTTCGGCCTCGTGCTCCCACGGTAGGCCCGTCGCTGCCTCGATGGTCGGGACAATGATACCCAGCACATTGACCGCGCGGCCAAGGCTCTGGCGATAGGTCGGCAGCCAAGTCTGTTGCAAGCGACGAAGGGCGATGGCGGAGGCGGTATTGCAGGCCAAGATCACCAAGGACGCGCCCTGATCGAACAGGCGAATACAGCCCGCTCGCGTCAGATCGACAATTTCCTCGCCGCCCTTGGTGCCATAGGGGGCGTTGGCCTGATCGGCCAGATAGAGGAAATCAGCCTGTGGAAGCTGGTCCACAAGCGCCCGATGGACCGAAAGACCGCCCACCCCTGAATCAAAAACCCCGATAGCCATCTGTCAGATGTACCCCTGACCGCACCGGGCGTCTATCGGCTCGGCACGACTATTCGTCAGCGATCAGCCGGGTCGGGTCTTCCGGGGCGCGAACCTCGAACAGGCCGATATCGAGCCCCTTTTGCAGCCGCTGCGGCCGCAAGGGCTGCTGCGCCAAGGCCCGAAGAGTGGCACCGTCCAACTGTTCCGCATCCGGATCACGCCGAAGCTTGCGCGCCTGAGGGCCGGTTTGCTCAGCCGGAACCTCAACCTGATCGACAATCGGCTGCCAAAAGGTGACGTTCAGCCGCCAGATGGTCTTGGGCTTGGGCGGCGGAGCAGGCCAGCGCTTACCCGCTTCAAAGGTCGGCGTGAGCTGCTTGGGGCCGGGCATACGGCTCGAGATCAGGGCCACAGTCTCGCGAACCTTGCGCCACAGATCTTCAGGGGCAAGGTCTACAAGCTGATCGCGCCAAGCCTCGAGCGCCGCATCCCGGCTGTCATATTCCGGGCCCATATCGCGGCTAACAAAGGCCACAGCCCGGCCAGCCAAGGACAGAGCCTCGCTCTCGCGTTCGGCATGGCCGAGCGGCGACGAAAGAGCGGCCTCAGGAGAGGCCGCAATGGGATAGCGGACGAGGCTCATAACGGGTTATCTTGCCTCAAAACAAAGACTGATGGGAGAGACGACATGGCCGCCGCAACGACGCAAGCCCCAATAGAGATCGATCTGAAAAATCCAGACCTCTATGTGCAGGCCGTGCCGCATGATCTGTTCGCTTGGCTGCGGGCCAATGACCCGGTCCACTGGAACCCTGAAGAGGACGGCGCAGGCTTTTGGTCCTTGACCCGCCATGAGGACATTGTCCGCGCCTCGACCGATCCAGAGACCTTTTCCTCGGCGCGAGACAATGGCGGCCACCGGATCGCCAACGAGAATGATGTTGCCGATGCCAGCGTTGAGGCCTCGATGATCTCGATGGACCCTCCGCACCATGTCGATTACCGACGCATGATCATGGGCGGCTTCACCCCGCCGCGCCTGCGCGACATGGAGGCTGGTATTCGCGCCAGAGCCAATGTCCTGATCGACGCCATGATCGCCAAGCGGGCAGCCGAGGGCGGGCCCATCGACTTCGTCGCCAGCTTCTCAGCCCCCTACGCGATCCAGACCCTAGCCGAACTGTTCGGGGTCAGCGAGGCGGACGGCGATAAGCTGTTTGAATGGTCCAATGCCGTGGTCGGGGAAGACGATCCCGAATGCCGTTCCAGCCAAGAGTACATCAACGCCTGTATCCAAGAGATGGCGCTCTATTCGCTCGGGCTATGGCAGGCGCGCGAAGAGGCCATGGGCGATGATTTGATCTCCATGCTGGTCCGCTCGGCCAAGGAGGGGACGGAGTTTCCCGTGCCCCGCTATCTGGCCACCTTCATCCTGCTGGTCGTGGCGGGCAATGAGACCACGCGCAACTCCATCACCGGCGGTCTGATCGCTCTGGACCAGAACCCCGACCAGCGCGCCGCTCTGATCGCAGACCCCAGCCTTCTGCCGCACGCCGCCCAAGAGATCGTGCGCTATGTCAGCCCGGTCATGCATATGCGCCGCACGGCCACCCGCGACGTAGAGGTCGGCGGCAAGCTGATCAAGAAGGGCGACAAGGTGGTCATGTGGTACCCCTCGGCCAATCGCGACGAGACCGTGTTCGATAATCCCGACCAGTTTGATGTGTCTCGCACCGCCAAGAAGACCGGTCTCAGCGGTAAACATCTGGGCTTTGGCTTTGGCCAGCATGTCTGTCTGGGCCAGCGTCTGGCCGAACTTCAGCTCAAGGTCGCCTTCGAGACCCTGTTCGAGCGCCTGCCCAATCTGCGCCCAGTCAGTGCCCCGCGCCGCCTGCGTTCGAACTTCATCAACGGCATCAAGACGCTGGCGGTCGATTTTTAACCCTTCGCTATGGGGCGCTCTGTTACCAGCAGATTAGGATTGGTGTGACGGTGACGGCGGAGTTTCGCGTGAGGCGAGCCAAGATGGAAATGAGCCTTGATGGCCAGCCCTGATCTGGTCTTGGCCGCTGCCTTTGGGGCGGTGTGCTTGGCGATCTCCGCGACGCTGTGGGCCCTGCACCTGCGGCGGGTCACGGACGCGCATATTGCTGAGCTGAAGGATCGGCTGGAGCAGGTCGCGTTGGAGGCCGAAGCGGCTCAGGCTTCGGTTGAGGCCTTTGACAGTGCCATGATCACCCTGCAGGACGGCGAGGCTCATCTGGCCTCGGGCGAAGACAATCTGGTGGCCTGCGCCATTGCTCTGGGGGTCGAGATCCCCAGCGCGCCCTATGATCCCATGCCCTTGATCCACGCCCTGATGCGGGCCGATCCCGAACAGGCGCGGCGCCTTCGAGCCCTGATGGACCATGGTGAGCCCTGCGCCTTCGAAGCGCGCGGTCCCAATGGCGTGGTGGCCGTCGAAGGCCGGGCCGCTGGGTCGCTCGCTTGGCTGCGGCTGGCGGCGGATGCGAGCGCCAATGCAGCCCTGCCCACCGCCGCCCGCTTTGCTGCCTTTTTGGACAGTCAAAAGGGACCCGCCTGGATCGCCGGGGCCGGGGGCGCTCTGATCTGGGCCAACCAAGCCTGGCTTGAGGCTGCCGATGCCGCGAGCCTCGAAGAGGCGGCCGCGAAGGGCCTAGCCTTTGATCGCGGGGCCGAGGCGCTGATTAACGAAGCGGCTCAGATGGTCGAGGCCCGCTCGGCCCTGCGCTGGGTACCCGTGCAGGGACAGCGCCGCGCCTTCCAGATCACCGCAAGGCCGCTCGAGGGCGGCGGGGTCGGGGCCATAGCGCTGGATGTGACCGAAACCGAAGAGATGCGTGAGGCGCTCAAGCGGCACGTGGCGGCCCATGACGAGACCTTGAACCATCTGGCCGATGCGGTGGCGATCTTCAGCCCCGACAAGGTGCTGGCCTTCCACAACACTGCCTTTGCCGAGCTCTGGGGTTTGGAGCCTGCTTGGCTGGCTGAAGGGCCGAGCCACGGCGAGGTGCTGGACCGGCTTCGTCAACGTCGCCGCCTACCCGAAACGGCGGACTATAGCCGTTGGCGGGCCGAGGAACTGCAACGCTATGAGGCGCTAGACATCGCGCCGGACGAGCTGTGGACCCTACCCGATGGGCGAACCTTGCGGGTCGTGCGCCAGCCCCATCCCCATGGCGGCCTCTTGATCCTCTATTCCGACATTACCGGAGAGCTGCGGCTTCGCGCCCAGTACAATGCCCAGATCCAGGTTCAGCAAGCGACCTTGGATAAGCTCAGCGATGCGGTGGCGGTGTTCGGCTCGGATGGCCGCCTTCGCCTGCATAATGAGGCCTTCGAAACCTTCTGGAACGTCAGCGCCGGTGATCTTGCAGAGGCGGCGGATTTTGACGGGGTGGTCGATCTGTGCGTGCCCAAGCTACACGACCTTCAGTTCTGGCGTGAGATGAAGGCCCGGGTGGCTGATCCCGACCCGCAGGCCCGCGTGGCCTTTAGCGGTGAAACCAAATCCTCCGATGGCCGCATCCTGTCCTATCAATCGCGCCCGCTGCCCGACGGCGCGACCCTAATCGCCTTTGCCGATGTGACCGACACGCGTCAGCTTGAGCGGGCATTGGCTGACCGCTCTGCAGCCTTAACCGAAGCAGAGCGCCTTAAGCGCGATTTTGTGGGCAATGTTTCCTATGAACTGCGCACGCCCCTCACCACCATCATTGGCTATTCCCAAGTTCTAGAGAGCTCCGCCTCGGCCCTGCCCGAGCGGGCTCGCGGCTATGTGGTTTCGGTGCTGACGGCGGCCAATCAACTGGCCCGCTCCATCGATGATGTGCTCGACATGGCCCAGATGGATGCGGGGGAAATGGCGCTGGATCTGGGCGATGTCAGTATCGACAGCCTGCTGGAAACGACTCGCACGCGGTGGATGTCAGAGGCTGAGAATGGCGCGCTGAACCTGCGCCTCAACTGCCCCGAAGATATTGGTCTGATCCGCGCCGACAGTTTGCGGCTCAATCAGGTGCTCGACCATCTGATGGGCAATGCGGTTCGCCAAACGCCTGCAGGCGGATCGATCACCCTGACGGCTGAACGTACGCTCGGCGAGGTTCAGATCAAGGTCACCGATACGGGCCGGGGTATCCCGTTCCACGTCCAAGCCCACATCTTTGACCGCTTCGTCAGCCGCGATCGAGGTGGGCCGGGTCTGGGTCTTGCGCTGGTCAAGGCCATGGTCGAATTGCATGGCGGTTGGGTGGCATTGCAGAGCGAGCCCGGTCACGGATCGACCTTCACCTGCCACCTGCCCGAAATCGCCCACGACAGTACCGCGCGCCCAGAATTGCAGTTCTAAAGCAAAACTGCCCCCCGAGTTCCCCGCGAAGGCGGGGATCCAGAACCCTTACACACAACTTGATCGCGGCTCGCTGGGTAAAAGTTTTCGCGGGGAACGCGGAGGGGGAGTGGATGAATACCCCCCTCTCCCAACCCTCTCCCCCTCAAGGGGGGAGAGGGCTCACGTGAGGGTCTGGTTTTTCTTGCTTCGACAGACCCTGATTGATCCAAACCGCAATCTATCGCGTCATTGCGAGCGCAGCGAAGCAACCCAGTTGACTGACGCAGACCTAAGCGGATGCTCCCCTGGGTTGCTTCGGCGCGATACGCCTCGCAATGACGCGGAAGGTGCCCTACTTCACATCCTCATAGGGCGCGACGGCGGAGTGTTTGATGATCCCGCGCGTGCTATCGGCAATGCCGCCAATGATGAACTGTACGGCGAGCGCACAGAGGATCAGACCCAAGACCCGCACGACGATGGTCATGCCGATCTTGCCCAGGGCCCTAGAGATGATCGGCGTAGCCCAGAAAGCTAGGAGGACGATACTGCAAACGGCTGCAATGACGCCAAGGCCCATGGCGGCTCCGGCCATCCCAAAGCGCTTGGCCTCACCGGCATAGATGATCACGGTCGAGATCGCCCCCGGACCGATGAGCAGTGGCATGGCAAAGGGCACGATCAAGCGCTCAAAGCGCTTTTTTGCATAGGCTCCCGTACTCAAGGGCAGACTATCGGCCTCTTCGCCCCCTCCATCATCAAATGAGGCGGCAAAGTCATCGCGGACCATTTCAAGGCCCATCAGAAACAGCAGGATTCCGCCCGCAATCCGAAAGGCTGGCAGCGAGATGCCGAAGAAGGCCAACAGGGTCAGGCCGGTAAAATAGAAGAAGGTCAGGAACACCATCGAGAACAGGGCGATATAGACCGCAACCCGCCGACGTCCGGCCGCCGTCGCGCCCGTTGTTGCGGCAGCAAACAGGGGCACATTCCCGATCGGATCAATCAGCGCGAAAAGGGCGATGAAGAAGTTGACGGACAGTTCTGCCTGGCTCATGCAGGGGCTCGCTCTTCAAATCTGATCGACTCGCCCGCCAGCGGGAGCAACGCTGGTCGGCGGATCGCAACCATGCACCCTTAGTAGAACCTTGGGCGCAGACTGACCACACCTGACGTGATCCCGCCTTTTACAAAGGACCCGCAAATGACCGTGCCCGCCTCTGACCCGCGCCTGATCGTTGCCCTAGACCTTCCCACCGTGCGCGAGGCCGAGGCCTTGACCGCCCAGATCGGCGATGCGGTCAGCTTCTACAAGATTGGCCTGCAACTGTTCGCCAGCGGCGGCATGGATCTGGCGGCGCGGCTCAAGGCGCAAGGCCACCAGATTTTCCTCGATTGGAAGCTGCATGATATTGGGGCGACGGTCGAAAAGGCCGCCGCCGCTCTGGCCGGGTCGGGCGCTGATCTGCTGACCGTTCATGGCGAGCCACAGGTGATGGCGGCGGCAGTAAAGGGTAAGGCCGGATCGAGCCTGAAAATACTCGCCGTCACCGTCCTGACCAGCCTGACCGATGCTGACCTGACCGAGATGGGCTACGGCCTAGCCGCGACGGCGCTGGTCGAGCGCCGGATCGCGCAGGCCCTTGATCTAGGATGTGACGGGGTGGTGGCCAGCCCCCTGGAGGCGGCACTCGCTCGGTCCATGGCCATCAAGGCCGGTCGTCCTGAATTTTTGGTGGTCACGCCGGGTGTGCGGCCAGCAGGCGCGGCGCTGGACGATCAGGCTCGGATCGCGACGCCCAAAGATGCCCTAACCTCGGGGGCCAGCCATCTGGTGGTCGGACGCCCTATTACGGCAGCGAGCGATCCTCGCGCCGCGGCGCAGGCTATTGTTCGCGAAATCAGCGGCGTCTGAACCGTCAAAAATCGACGGCAATCCCTTTGCGTTCCCAATCGCCAAAGCGAGTGGGTTCGGGACCCTTGGGGCCATTACGTTCGGGGGCAGCCTCTAGGGCCTGCGCTTCAGCCCGGCGCGCAGCGGCCTCTTCCAAGGCCCGCATCGCCGCAGCGCTGATCGGCTTGTCGGTCGCCGCCCCGATGGGGTCGAGCGGTTGGTCATCTTGTGGCTGTTCAGGGTCTAGCGTCATGACTTTTTCCAAAGGGGTCAGCTTCGTTCTTGCGAAACCGCAACAGAGCCTCCACCTGTAGTCATGGATTTAGACCGACCAGCCCCGAAATCCAAGTCAGGGCACCACCGACAGACAGAGATAGGCCATGAACCACTTCAAGACCTTTATGCTCATTGCCGCCATGACCGCCCTGTTCATGGTCATCGGCTTCATGATCGGCGGACCCGCAGGCATGGGGCTGGCCTTCGTCTTTGCCGCCGGGATGAACCTGTTCACCTACTGGAACGCCGACGCTATCGTGCTGCGGACCTATCACGCCCGCGAGGTCGAGGCGGATGATCCCAACCCTCAGGTCCGGCAATATGTCACCGATGTTGAGGCCTTGGCCCTGAATGCCAATCTGCCTCGGCCAAGAATCTGCATCATCGACAATGACCAGCCGAACGCCTTTGCCACGGGCCGCGACCCGGCCCATGCGGCGGTTTGCGCGACCACCGGCCTCTTGACCATGCTAACGCGCGAGGAAATTCGCGGCGTCATGGCCCATGAGCTGGCCCATGTGAAGAACCGCGACACCCTGACCATGACCATCACTGCCACCTTCGCCGGTGCCATCGGTGCCTTGGCCAATTTCGGCATGTTCTTTGGCGGGCAGGATCGTGATCGTCCGGGCGGCATGCTCGGCACCATCGCCCTCGCCATCCTCGCGCCCTTGGCCGCAGCCTTGGTGCAGATGGCCATCAGTCGTTCGCGCGAATATGAGGCCGACCGTGTTGGGGCAGAGATCGCTGGTGATCCCCAAGCCTTGGCCCGCGCGCTGCAAAAGATCGAGGGCATGGGCAAGGCGGGTGTGGTCAATCACGATGCCGAGCGCAATCCCGCAACGGCCCACATGTTCATCATCAATCCCCTGTCGGGTGAAGGCGCGGACAACCTCTTCTCCACCCACCCCGCAACGGCCAATCGGGTCGAGGCCCTGATGACCTTGGCCGCATCAATGCCCCGCCGAACCAGCCGAGGCTCGGCGGTTCCCTTAACCGATGATGGCACCGAAAAGGGTCCGTGGAGCTAGGTCAAAGGGTCTTTTCCAAAATTAAACTTGTCAAATGGGTCCAGAGGGCGTCCTTCGCCCGATCTCTGTCCTTTTCTCCCACCGCAGAGACCAACAGGATTCCGGACCGCCTATGACCACCCAGCCTCCGCGCTCAGGCCAACCTCCTCGCTCTGGCCAACCTTCTAGATCAGGGAAGGTCCGTCACGCACCGCCCAGTGCCGCTGTTGTTGCAGGGCTGCCCGCCCGTGAAGCGGCTTTGGATATTGTGATCTCGGCCCTTGAACGCCGTGCGGGTCTGGATGAGGCGCTGGCCCGCCCCGGTATGGGCGCATTGGCACCGCGTGATCGCGGCTTTGCCCGTATGTTGGCCATGACCGTGCTGCGCCAGCTTGGCGCGCTGGATAAGGCGCTGGACTCGCGGATGCACAAGCCGCCGCCGGAAGCCGTCCGGAACCTGCTGCGTCTGGGTCTCGCTCAGGTCCTATGGCTGGATACGCCCGCCTTTGCCGCCGTGTCCACCACCCTAGCCTTGGCCGAGGCGCGCAACGATACCAGACCCTTCAAGGCCCTGATCAATGGCGTCCTGCGCGGCCTTCTGCGCGAACCGGCCGAGCCTTCTGGCCCCGAAGTTCTCGCGCCCGAATGGCTGATGGCCCGCTGGACCGCCGCCTATGGCCGGGGACAAGCGCTCAAAATTGCCGCTGTGATTGCGCAAGAACCGGCAACCGACCTGACCCTACGCAACCCCGCTGACACAGAGGCCCTTCTGGCCGCCCTGAACGAGACCGCGCCAGAAATTGCCGACGAGCATCAGGCCGGTGACGATGGCGTCGCGCCAATCGCCTCCAAGGCCACCGCCCTTCCCGGCGGCAGCCTGCGCGTGACCCGGCGCGGAGACGTGGCCGAATGGCCAGGCTTTGATGAGGGACGCTGGTGGGTGCAGGACGCTGCTGCAGCCATACCCGCGCGATTGCTTGCGCCCAAGCCCGGCGACAAGGTGCTCGATCTTTGCGCGGCCCCCGGTGGCAAGACCCTTCAGTTGGCCTCGATGGGGGCTGTGGTAACCGCGCTTGATCGCTCGGAGAGCCGGCTGAAACGTCTGACCGCTAATCTGGACCGAACAGGCCTGAGCGCGGAGTCGGTGGCCGTTGAGGCCACGGCATGGCGAGATGGACGAACCTTTGACGGGGTTCTGCTCGATGCCCCCTGCATGGCAACGGGTACCTTCCGCCGCCAGCCCGATGTCCTTTGGGCCGCGCGTCCGGGGGATGTTGCGACCTTGGCCGCCCTGCAGTCCAAACTGTTGGATGTCGCCGCCCGCGCCATCGCGCCGGGCGGACGGCTCGTCTATTGCGTCTGTTCGTTGGAAACCGAAGAGGGCGAGGGCCAGATCAGAGCCTTTTTGAAGCGTCGCCCCGACTTTGCGCTTGAGCCCATGTCCCCCGGCGAGGGCGGCGCGCCAGAGGCCAGCCTAGCTGAACGCGGCTGGCTCCGCATCCTGCCCCACCAGATGGAAGGCGGCATAGACGGCTTCTTCATCGCCCGCATGAAACGGGCCGACTAGGGATTAAGGTCTTTAGGCCGCCGCGACCGCGCGGCGGCTGCGCATGGCCAATAGGGTCGCAAAAACCAAAAGGCCCAGCATGGCGAGGCTGAGTGCGTCTATGCCAACCAGATAGATGGCGGGATGACGTCCGGGCTCTTGGAAGTACATGGCGTGAAGGGTCATGGATGCGCCTTGCACCATCAAACCAAACCCCAACCATGTGTTGCGAAATCTAAGGGCAAGGGCCAGGAGCCCTATGGCCAACGCCCAGTCAGCGAGCAATATGGTTAGGGCCGGGACATCTTCGCCGGTAAAGGCCTGCCCCGCCAAACCAGCTACCCATGTCAGGCCGATAGCTGACGCGGCATAACGCTCTGCAGCGCCGCCCTGCCACCAGGCGAAACCTAGGGTCGAGGCCAGCATAAATAGCGAGAGATTAAAAAGTAGATCGTTCAGCATGTCAGAGCCCGCGCAACCTGCACGGGCTCCGTAACACGTCTAATGTAAACAATTTGGTAAGCGGCAGCTTAGCCAGCGATCCGATCGATATTGCTGATGCTCGAGACGCCGCCTTCGAATTCAGCGATCTTTTTGTAGTAACCAATCATCTTGGTCCGGATGCCGATCCGCAGCTTGGTTTCTTCCAACTCACCGTGAGCTTCAACAACTGCAGAGCGCGCTGCGGTCAGGGCTGCGATGGCTTGAGACAGTTGGGCTGGAGCCTTGTCGCCAACGACGGCAGAGAGGCCAAGGTCCTGACGGGCCTGAAGCATGGACTGCAACAGTTGAGATGCCTCCATCAAGGCAGTGTCGATAGCATTTTCCGTCGAGAACAGACGGTTAGCAACAGTTTGAGCAACCAAAACCTTATCCACGTCGCATCTCCCATTGGTTAATAAAGACCTAACATTATGGGTAAACGAATTGTTAATTAAAGCTAGCGAAAAATTCGCGTCATAGGCGTTTTTCCGATTTTTTATACTGTTAACCATAATTTCAATAGATCGACGCCTTGGCCCGCGCCCTCAGCCGTTCATGAATCTGAAGTAGTTTTCGCTTCTGATAGGGACCTGAAACATCGCGTTGCCCCACGCAGAGGGGTGAAACTGTTTGGACCGGCACCGCTCCTTCATGCCCCCCAACTCCGCCACACAGGTTCGGCAGCGCTTAGGCATTAGCTTTGAAGAGCGCATCGCGACCGCTGCAATGATTACCGCCTTAGGGGTTCTGCTCGCGGCTTGCCTCGTCTTTAGTCTGACCCAGTGGCAGGCTGAGGCGCGGCTGTCCCGGGAGGCCCGCACGACCGTGGCGCAACTCATCGCCAAGGAAATTGCCGTTCCCCTTTCGGAGGGTAATCTTGCTGCGCTAAGGCAAACCTTAAAAGGCGTCGCGTCCGTAGAGGGCGTAAAGAAGGTGGTGATTATAGACCCGCAGGGAAGGCCTCTGTTCACCGCCGCCGCTTCGCTCCAAACGAAAAGGGCAGAG
>CALFYB010000266.1 GCA_937952995.1 uncultured Caulobacteraceae bacterium | reverse complement strand
GGTTCCGTGCCCAGATTTTGAACCTTCAAGAGCTTGCGGTTCGACAGGCTTTCGACGGCCTTGGGGTGAAACAGCATCAGGTGAGACCGACGTTGGACCAGTTGTTCACTGGCTAGGGCCGGCGGCATGGTTTCAATATGGACCTGAACCTTTGGGTGGACCTGCCGAAACAGGACCAGCGCGCCATGCATGAAGGTGTCGATGATGGCCGGACCGCAGATGATGTTCAGCTGTTGCTCTGCCGACTGAACGCTTGCCTTAATGTTCTGGCCATAGGCGAGGAGGTCGGACGCCACCTGAGCAAGCCGCTGCCCCGCCTCCGTAGGCAAGACGGACCGGGTCGTGCGGTCGAACAGGCGGACATTCCAGCTCTCTTCGAGCGTTTGGATACTTTTGGTGATCGCCGAGTGGGTCATGCCCAACTCTTTGGCCGCGCGCGAGAAACTACGCAGGCGATAGACCGCTTCAAACCGGCGGATCAGGTTCAGGTCGAATGACATGTTCCAAACTCTATCTAATCACTGCCAATTATTCAATTGTGGTGCAAAGGGTCGATCCCTAACACTCACTGTCTTAGGGATGATTTGAGGCACAAGATGACGGTTCAGCAGCTTTTAGGCGTCAATATGGGCGTGCTATCGATCGTCATATTTTTCAGTCTGATCGCGGTGGAGTTGATCGCGATCAAGCTCTTCAAGGCCAAGGGTGAAGTTCCGGCCAAGGACAGTGTTCTCAGTATCGGCATGGGTCTGCTCAGCGACCCGGTGAATGCCCTTTCGGCGGTCATTACCCTCAGCATCCTCTCCTTTGTCCAGCCCTATCAGATACAGAAACTACCGCTAAACTGGACGATGTTTGCGCTCTGTTTCGTGCTCGATGATCTGCGCTTCTATACCCATCACCGCATTGCCCACCGCTGTCGCTGGGTCTGGGCCATGCATGTGGTTCATCATTCGAGCCAGAATTACAATTTCCCCATCGCCCTGCGACAGGCTTGGACCAAGCATTTCACCGGCACCATGTTGCTGAAAATTCCGCTGGTGCTTATTGGCTTCGATCCGGTGATGGTCACCTTCTGCGGCGTGGTTAATGCCACCTATCAGTTCTTCCTCCATACCGAGACGGTTGATCGGATGCCGCGCTGGTATGAGTTTATCTTCAATACGCCTTCGCATCATCGGGTCCATCACGGCAATAATCCGCGCTATCTGGATACCAACTATGGCGGGGTTCTGATCATTTGGGACCGGCTGCTGGGAACCTTTGCCGAGGAAGATCGCGCGGATCGTCCCGTCTATGGCCTAGTCAACAATCTCAACACCTTCAATCCGATCACGATCCTGACCCATGAATATATCGGCATTGCCAAGGATGTGGTTCAGCGCGGTCTGACGCCCCTGCAAAGGCTCGGCTATATTTTCGCGCCGCCCGGATGGAGCCATGATGGCTCGCGTCTGTCCTCGAAAGACATCAAGCAGCAAGCCGGACTGATCGCGCCAGAGCCTATCCCTGCTGAAAAGGTGGCCTGAGCCATGCCCCTTCACTATGCCCTGTCCGATGGTCTGGTTGGCGTCCTTGGCATGTGGGGGCTGTGGACGCTGGCCCGGCGCGGTCAGCTTCTGGCGGGCCTTGGTTTAGGCTTTTTTGGTCTGGCCGGATTGATTGGCCTGGTTCGGATCACAAGCGGCTTGATCGAGCCGATGGCCCTGCTTCACAAGACGGTGTCGCAGCTGGGCGGCCTGATCGGGCTTATTCTGATCCTGAGCGGTTTGGTGCGCCATAGTGGCGTTAAGGTCCAAGCCTTGGTGATCCTGGTTGTCGCTGCGGTTGCGCTTGTCGTCGCCGTTCGGATGCCAGCCATTGGGCAGGGGCTTTTCGCCGCAGGACTGGTGGCGGGGATCATTGTTTTAGCCGTTGCTCCGGGGTCTACGACTTTGCGGCTTCAGTCGGCGTTAGCCTTCGCCGTGATGCTGCCCAACGTGCTTTTGCTCAGAAATGCCCCGGCCTTGAACCCAGATCTTCGCTGGCACGCCTATCATCTTATCGTCGCGCTCTGGCTCGTGCTGCTGCCCTTCTGTCTGAGTGAGCGCGCGAAGGTTGCGCCAGAGACCGCCTAACGGGCGATCAAATCGGGACCAGCCCTTTACTTTCAAGCGCGATATGGTCGAAGTGGGGAAACCAAACGAAAATCCCGGAGAGGATCCCCCATGAGCAGCCAGACCCAGTTCGGGTTCAACCCCAACGACGATCTCAACGACCTTCGCATGAGCGAAGCCTCGGCCCCCCTCTATGAGCACGTTAAGCGCTTCATCGCCGAAACGGTCACGCCGATGCAGGTCGAGTTCCGCAAGCTGGGCGAGGGCCACAAGGAACGCTGGACCTTCGCGCCCGGCCAACTGGACGTGCTGGAAGTGGCCAAGAACAAGGCCAAGGCCGAGGGGCTGTGGAACTTCTTCTTGCCCGACGCCGAGACCGGCGTGGGCCTGAACAATCTGGACTATGCCTATATCGCCGCCGAATTGGGCAAGGCCCCGATGGCCTCCGAGGTCATGAACTGCTCGGCCCCCGACACCGGCAATATGGAAGTGCTCGAACGGGTCGGCACCCATGAGCAAAAGGAACGCTGGCTGAAGCCGCTGCTGAACGGCGAAATCCGCTCCGCCTACGCCATGACCGAGCCGCATGTGGCCTCTTCGGATGCCAAGAACGTTGCCACCAGCGCAGTGCTGGACGGTGACGAGTGGGTGATCAACGGCGAGAAGTTCTACATCTCCGGCGCTGGCGATCCGCGCTGCAAGATCATGATCACCATGGTCCGTACCAGCCCCAATGCGCCAACGCATCAGCAGCAGTCGCAGATCTTGGTGCCCATCGACACTCCGGGCGTCCACATCCTCGGCCCCATGCATGTGTTTGGTGAGGACCACGCCCCGCGCGGCCACATGCACATCAAGTTCGATAATGTCCGGGTTCCGAAGGACAATATCCTTCTGGGTGAAGGCCGTGGCTTCGAGATCAGCCAAGTGCGCCTCGGCCCTGGCCGTATCCATCACTGCATGCGCACCATCGGCAAGGCGGAAGCCGCGCTGGACATGATGGTCACTCGCGGCGTGTCGCGCGAAGCCTTCGGTCGCAAGCTGGCCTATCTCGGCGGCAATGTCGAAATCATCTCGCGCGCCCGGATCGAGATCGAGTCCATGCGCCTGATGGTCCTCAAGGCCGCTAAGGCCATGGATGTTCTGGGTAACCGCGAAGCACGCGTTTGGGTCAGCATGGTCAAGGCCATGGTGCCAGAACGGGCCTGCAAGATCATCGATCAGGCCATGCAGATGCACGGCGCTGCTGGTGTCTCGCAATGGACCCCGTTGGCCGGTCTCTATACCGACGTGCGTCACCTGCGCTTTGCTGATGGTCCAGATGAGGTCCACCACATGGTCGTTGGCCGCAACGAGATCCGCCAGTACGAGGCCGCTGCCGCCAGCTAGGTTGTAAACAAGGCCCCCTACGTCGCTTCGCGCCACTTCCCCCAGAGGGGGAAGATCTGGGACGGTAAATCTTCCCCTTCTGGGGGAAGTACCCGCGCAGCGGGGGTAGGGGGAGACTTCTGCTGACTGACTGTGAGTGGGTTGGTTACTTTCCCGCGTCATTGCGAAGCGCGTAGCGCCGAAGCAACCCAGGGGAACATCAATTCAGGTCCGTATCAGCCCATTGGGTTGCTTCGCTGCGCTCGCAATGACGCGGCAAGATACAAACAGTTTATGGCTCCGAGGGGCGGGGAGATTTACCCCCTGCTCAAGGCCACAATGGGTCCCCAGGTCAGGCGATGGGCCGCACAAGGTCCTAAAAGTTTAAGAGCCGCCGCATGGGCGGGCACGCCGTAGCCCTTATGTGCCGCAAAGCCATAGCCGGGATGCTTGGCCTCCAGCGCGACCATCACACGGTCGCGGGCGACCTTGGCCAAGATCGATGCGGCGGCGATGGACAGAGACCGGCCATCGCCCTTGACCACTGTGCGCAGAGGGCAGGGCAGGTCAAAGTTATAGTTGCCATCGACCAGTGCGAAGGTGGGCGTCACCGACAGGCCTGCCACGGCGCGTCGCATGGCCAGTCCGGTCGCCTGAATGATGTTGAGGCTGCAGATCTCCTCGGCCGAGGCCTCGCCCACGCCCCAGGCTATCGCGCGGGCCTTGATCTCGATCTCTAGTCGGTCGCGGGCCCTTTCACTGAGCTTTTTGGAGTCGTTGAGGCCGACCGGTAGGTCATCGATGTTCAGGATCACCGCCGCCGCCGTCACAGGACCCGCCCATGGTCCGCGTCCGGCCTCATCAATGCCGCAGACCGGAAAGGGGCAGTCCGCCTCGAACGACCAGTCCGGTCCGCTCACCTTGTAGCTCTGCCCGAGGCGAGGCCTTGCACATGGCTGTGGCACGGGCAGTGAACCATATGGTCATTGACCATCCCGACCGCCTGCATGAAGGCATAGACAATCACCGGCCCGCAATATTTGAAGCCCTTGGCCTTGAGGGCCTTTGCCATTTCGGCGGCCAGAGGCGTCTGGGCCGGAACGTCGGACATGGCGGTGAAGTTGTTCTGAATCGGCGCGCCGCCGACCATGTCCCAGAGGAAGGTCGAAAAATCCTCGCCGCGCTCTTGCATGTCCAGATAGATTTTCCCTCCTGCGATGGCGGCGTCGATCTTGCCGTTGGAGCGGATGATCCCGGCATCGGCCATCAGGCGAGCGCGGTCCTCCTCACCGAAGCGGGCGACGATCTCGGGGTCGAAATTGGCGAAGGCGGCGCGAAAATTGTCGCGTTTGCGCAGGATGGTGATCCAGGCCAGTCCGGCCTGAAATCCATCGAGAACCAGCTTTTCCCAAAGGGCGCGGCTGTCATATTCCGGCACGCCCCATTCATGGTCGTGATAGGCCTCATAGACCGGATCACCGTTCATGCCGCGCCAGGTGCAGCGGTTGGAAAAATCGATGACGGTCATGTGCCGGTCTCTCCCATGGCAGGCCGTTCCATCCAGTCGGGCCAATCGACGATCACGGACTGCCCTTGCACGCTGAGGGCACCGTCCAGCCGGTCGAGCCGCAAGGACGCCATGGCCCGGCCATCCTGCCCGCTGAGAACCTCGCCCGCGCGCAGGTCGCCCTTGAGGATTTCAGTGCCAAAGGCCGGGGGCGGGCCGTCGAACTGGATCGGAACCATCCTGGTCTTGATCGTGCCGCGCCGTTTCATGCGCGAGGTGGTTTCCTGCCCGACGAAACAGCCCTTCTTGAAGTCGATGCCGTTCAGAAGGTCGAAATTGGCCTCGATGGGATAGGTCGTGTCCGCCGGGGCGTCATGTGCGGGGTCGGGCACGCCAAGGGCTAGACGGTGAGCCTGATAGTCAGCCTCGGTGGCCAAGGCGGCATCAGCGGGCCTGTCGGCTCCATAACCGCGTAGGCCAAGGGCGTTCAAGCGCGGGTCAGGCAAGAACCCTTCGCTGGGACCCGTGTTCCACAGGGCGGTGACGGCGAGCGGACTTGCGCTGATCGTGACCTTGGCGCGCAGGCGATAGAGGGTCAGGCGCTGGATCAGGGCGTCGCGATGGTCTGCGGCCACATCCAGCAGGCACCCCGCTTCCCCGGCCAGAATGAACAGGTCGTAGAGCAGCCGTCCTTGCGGGGTCAAAAGCGCCCCGAAGCGAAGGGTACCCACAGCTTGGCTTTCAACATCCTGGGTGAGCAAGCCCTGCAGGAAGACGCGCCAGTCTGGGCCTTCCACAGCGATCACGGCGCGTGAAGGGAGGGGAGCGAAGAGGGGCGACTGAGTCATGGATCTAGTTTGGCCCATGCGGCGCAGAAGCGCTAGGGCTGGAGCCGAACGCCGCAAGGCTCTATAGAGGAGCGAATGTCTCAAAAGCCCTTCCCAATCCTGATCATAACGGCGACGCGCATCGGCGATGCGGTTCTGTCCTCGGGTTTGATCAAAAAGCTCTATGATGAAATTCCCAATGCGGAATTCACCATCGTGGTGGGGCCCGTGGCTGCGCCGCTGTTTCGAGATGTGCCTCAGGTCAAAGAAATCATTCCGCTGGTCAAGCAACGCAATGGCGGGCACTGGATCAAGCTGTGGCAAAAGGTTCGTCATCGGCACTGGGGACTGGTGCTCGATGGGCGCGGCTCTGCCATTTCGCGTTTCATCAAGACCGAGCAACGCACCGTTCACAAGAAAAGCGCCCTGATCGAGCACAAGGTCATCGAGGCTGCGCGCCTGTTACGTTTGGAGGCCGAGCCGCCTGCGCCTTATCTGTTCACAAGTCCGCAGACCGACGCGCTCGCGGCGCGGATGGTGGGGCAGGGTGGTCCGATCTTGGCCATGGGTGCTGCCGCCAACTGGATCGGTAAGACTTGGCCGACCGAGCGGTTTGCTCAAGCCGCCTTGCGCCTGCTGGGTCCGGATGGACCGATGCCGACTGGGCGTCTGATGATCTTGGGCGGTCCGGATGACTGGCCAGCCACAGAGGTGCTGCGCCGGACCTTGCCGAGGGATCGGTGGATCGACCTGACGGGTAAGGCGGACCTCTTGACGATCTTTGCCGCGCTAAAGCATGCGCGGATGTTTATCGGTAATGATTCAGGCCTGATGCATCTTGCGGCTGCAGCAGGCATACCCACATTAGGGCTGTTTGGACCCTCCGATGAGCGTCTCTATGGACCCTGGGGCACCGATTGCCGCATTGTTCGCGGTGGACGAACCTTTGAGGGACTAAAACAGATCGACCCCCATCTCAATCAAGCGGTCTGTCACATGCTGGACCTGCCGGTGGCTAAGGTCGTGGCGGCAGCCTGCCGTCTCTTTGATGAAACCGTCTAACAGGAGCCACCAATGACCCAGACCTTCGACCTGATCGTTCGCGGCGGCACCTTAGTCAGTCATGCGGGTCAAGGCCTTGCCGATATCGGCATTCGTGGTGGCAAGATTGTTGCCATTGGGGATTTGGGCCAAGCCAGCGCGGGCGAGATCTTTGACGCGCGCGGCCTAACCGTCCTTCCCGGTGTGATTGACAGTCAGGTTCACTTTCGCGAGCCGGGTCTAGAGTGGAAAGAGGATTTGGAAACTGGCTCACGCGGCGCGGTTCTCGGCGGTGTCACCACGGTTTTCGAGATGCCCAATACCGAGCCGACCACCACCGACCCGGACGCCCTGCTGGACAAGCTGAGCCGCGCCAAGGGGCGGATGCACTCTGACCATGCCTTCTATGTCGGCGGAACCCACGAGAACACCCGCTATCTCGGCGAGATGGAGCGGCTTCCCGGCTGCTGCGGCATTAAGGTGTTTATGGGCGCTTCGACCGGATCGCTTCTGGTCGCGGATGATGCTGGAGTTGAGGCAGTCTTGCGCAATATCTCGCGCCGCGCGGCCTTCCATTCGGAAGATGAATATCGATTGGCCGAGCGCCGTAGCTTGGCCCGGACGGGGGACTGGACCAGTCACCCAGAGGTTCGTGACGCCCAATCGGCG
The DNA here is from genome assembly GCA_937952995.1 of uncultured Caulobacteraceae bacterium. Lineage (GTDB taxonomy): Bacteria > Pseudomonadota > Alphaproteobacteria > Caulobacterales > Caulobacteraceae > CAISGS01. Next base: position 7,210 of record CALFYB010000266.1, on the reverse strand, counting down.
ATCCAGTCAACCGAGCGTCTGGTGTCCATCGCCAAGCGTTTGGGCAAGCGCATCCACGTCCTGCATGTGACGACCGCGCAAGAGATCGACTATCTCGCCCGACACAAGGATGTGGCCAGCGTGGAATTGACGCCGCAGCACCTGACCCTGACCGGGCCAGAGGCCTATGAGCGGCTGCAGGGCTTTGCCCAGATGAACCCGCCGATCCGCGATGCCTCGCATCAGCCCGGTCTGTGGCGCGGTATCACGATGGGTGTGGCCGATGTCATGGGCTCAGACCACGCGCCCCATACGCGCGAGGAAAAGGCGCGGCCCTATCCCGCCTCGCCGTCAGGTATGCCGGGCGTTCAGACCCTGGTTCCGGTCATGCTCACCCACGTCAATTCAGGGCGCCTGACGCTGGAGCGCTTTGTCGACCTGACCAGCCACGGTGTGCAGCGGGTCTTTGGCTTGGCTGACAAGGGCCGCGTGGCCGAGGGCTTTGATGCCGACCTGACCATCGTCGATATGAAAGCGCGCCGGACCATCACTCATGAACAGATGGCCACCCGCTCTGGCTGGACCCCGTTCGATGGCTTTGAAGCCACCGCTTGGCCGATGGCGACCATTATTCGTGGCCAGATCGTCATGCGCGATGACGAAGTGGTAGCCGAAGGGCAGGGCAAACCCGTAAGGTTCCACGAAACACTCAGCCCAGCCTAGGGCTGCGCAAAAGGGACGGGGCGAGCGATGGACGGACAGGGCAATGTAAAGACGGCACCGTTCCGCGACGCGCGCTATGCCCCGCGCCAACTGGTCGTCGAGCGCGGTCCTGATGGATCGATGATCCTGCACAACCCGACACCGTTTCGGCAAGACTTCCTGACCATGACCGAGGTCCTGAACCACGGTGCAGCGACCTATCCCGACCGCCTATGGCTCGCAGAGCGCGATGGCGATGGCTGGAGCCAGCGGACCTATGGGCAGGGCGCAGCTGAGGTAAAGGCATTGGCCGGTGGTTTGGCCGGTCTTGGTCTGACCCGTGGCACGCCGCTCCTGATCCTGGCGCGCAATTCTATCGATCAGGCCTTGGTGTCCTATGCCGCTATGAGCCTGGGCGCGCCCATCGCGCCGGTGTCGCCGCAATATGGATTGGCGGGCGCAGACCTGTCACGGCTGGGCTATGCGGTCGATTTGATCAAGCCAGTGGCAGTCTATGTTGATGACGCCGCCGCCTTTGCAGGCGCGCTAGAGGCACCGTTCCTTGCGGGCTTGCCCGTCATTGTCAGTCGCAATGGCCGCGCAGGCGACCACAGCCTTGCGGACCTGCTGACCTCAGCCCCCATGGCCCCAACGGCGCAGCCGGGCGATATTGCCAAGCTGCTCTTGACCTCTGGCTCGACGGGTAAGCCCAAGGCGGTGGTGGGCCTGCATCGCAATATCTGCATCAATGCGTCCCAGATCACCGCCTGCTTTGATGATCCAGAGCCGCCGGTCGTGGTCAATGCCGCACCTTGGAGCCACAGCCTTGGGGCCAATGCGATCTTGCACATGGTCACCCATCGGGGGGGCGCGCTCTATATCGATATTGGCCAGCCGACGCCCGAACGTTTTTCGGAAACCTTACGCAATCTCAAAGAGATATCGCCAACCTATCACAATATGGTTCCGGCGGGCTGGGGGCTTTTGGCCGGTGCCTTGGAACAGGACGAGGCCTTGGCGAGGACCTTTTTTGCCCGGGTTCGGGTCTTGCAATATGGCGGGGCCAATCTGGCGCAAAGCGTCTGTGATCGCATTCAGGCCGTCAGTGTGCGCCTGACCGGAGAACGCCTAACCTTTGCCACGGGCTATGGTTCGACCGAGACGGGCCCGACGGCTTGCAACATTCACTGGCTCAATGATCGCACGGGGATGTGCGGCCTGCCGGTGCCGGGAACTTCGGTGAAGCTGGCTCCCGAAGGCAGCAAGTTTGAAATTCGGGTCAAGGGTCCGCAGATTTCTCCCGGCTATTATAACGATCCGGAAAAATCGGCCGCGGCCTTCGATGAAGAGGGTTTCTACCGGCTGGGCGATGCGGCCCGATTGCAGGATGAGGCCGATCCCGAGGCGGGTTTGGTCTTTGATGGCCGTTTGGTCGAGAATTTCAAGCTGGCCTCAGGCACCTTCGTGGCGGCGGGTTCTTTGCGGATCGCGGCCATTTCGGCGGTTGGCGGCGCGGTGGCCGATGCGGTGGTCTGCGGCGAGGGCAAGGAGGGCGTTGGCCTACTGCTGTTCCTCAATGCCCCGTTCTGTGCGCGCTTGGCAGGACCCGACGCTATTCGCGAGGCGGTCCGAACAGGGCTTCAGCGCATGAATGCTGAGGCGCGCGGCGGCGGCGGTAAGGTGGCGCGAGCCATTATCCTGTCCGGTGCGCCAGACCCGCTATCCGGTGAAATCACCGATAAGGGCTATATCAATCAGGCCCTGTCGCGTCAGCAACGGGCGGCCGATGTTGAGCGCCTGTTCGCCGCCGCGCCCGACGCCGACGTCCTGACCTTTTAAATTTAATTTCCGACACGGAGAGCTCCGATGAATGGCGCTGATGTCCTGATTCAAACCTTGGCGGATAATGGCTTGGAGGCCTGTTTCGCCAATCCGGGAACCAGCGAGATGCAGTTCGTCTCGGCGCTGGATCGTGAACCGCGGATGCGCTCGGTGCTCTGTCTGTTTGAAGGTGTGGCGACGGGTGCGGCCGATGGCTATGGCCGGATGGCGGGCAAGCCTGCTGTGACCCTGCTTCACCTCGGACCGGGCTATGCCAATGGCGGCGCTAATCTTCACAATGCGCGTAAGGCTGGAACGCCGGTGGTCAATGTCATTGGCGACCATGCCACCTATCACCGTCAGTATGACGCGCCGCTCAATTCCGACATCAAGGCCTGGGCCAAAGCCAATTCCAACTGGATCGGGTCCGCTGAGACCGCTGATCAGGTCGGCGACCTTGCCTCGCAGGCCATCGCAGCCAGCTATGGCCCTCCGGGTGGCTGCGCCAGTCTGATCCTCCCCGCCGACAGCGCCTGGTCAGAGGCCAGCCGCAAGGGCCCTGTGGTCGAGATCCCAAGGCGTTCGACGCCAGCGCCAAGCGCCATTGCCGCCGCCGCCTCCAAGCTCAAGGCTGCCAAGTCTCCCGTCGTCCTGATAGGCGGCTCGGCCTGTACCGAGCCGGGCCTCAAGGCCGCTGGGCGGTTAAAGGCTGCGGGTATTCGCGTTCTTACCGACACCTTTGTCGCCCGCCTCGCACGCGGGGAGGGGCGGTTTGCGCCCGACAAGATGCTCTATTTCGGGGAAATGGCGCTGACGGATCTGGCGGGCAGCGACCTGATGGTGCTGGTCGAAACCGCCATGCCGGTATCCTTCTTCGCCTATCCGGACATGCCCAGCGTTCTGGTGCCCGAGGGCTGCGCGCTTGAGCCTCTGTCGGATAAGGCACAGGACGGGATCGAGACCCTGAACCTGTTGGCCGATGCCCTTGGTGCCCCTCAAGAGGTCACCCTGACGCAGTATGTAGCGCAAGATTGCCCGAGCGGGGAATTGACGGCCTATACGATCGGTACCTCCATTGCGCGGCACATGCCAAGCCAAGCGATCATTTCCGACGATGCCGTGACGGCGGGCCTGCCGGTCTATACCCAGACGGCACAGGCGCGGGCCCATGAGTGGCTGATGCTGACCGGCGGTGCCATCGGCCAGGGCATCCCCTTAGCAATTGGTGCGGCGGTGGCCTGTCCAGATCGTAAGGTCCTGTCTTTGAACGGGGACGGTGCGGCCATGTACACAGTGCAGGGCCTCTGGACGATTGCGCGCGAGAATTTGGACGTGACGGTGGTGGTGTTTGCCAACCACGCCTATCGCATCCTCAATATCGAGCTGGCCCGTACGGGCGCTGGTAAGCCCGGTCCTGCCGCCAAGAAGCTGCTCGATCTGGGTTCGCCGCGCATCGACTGGATGGGGCTGGCCAGCAGCCTAGGCCTTCCGTCTGTGCGCTGTGACACGGCCGAGAGCTTTGATGCCGCTATGGCCCGCGCCATGGGTCAGAAGGGCCCGCAGTTCATCGAGGCAGCCCTGCTGTAGGCAAGTCCGAACTCCTATCGCAGACAACAAAAAACCCGCCGGAGTGATCCCCGGCGGGTTTGTCGTTAGAACCTGTGAGGGTTCCTATTTCACCTTATTGCCGGGAAGCTTGCAGCCGCCGCCAATACCCTTGGCTTGGGTGCAGCTGAGCACGGACTTGGGCGTATCGACGCCGACCGTGTACTCGACCACCCAGCCGGGCAGGCCGTCAGAGCAGGCCAGTTCCAAGAACTCCGATGTATCAGCGCGGCCGATAGGGTTCACGTTTGACACGGTGCAGGAGGACTTGCCCAGCGCCTTCAAGGTGTTGGTCAGCTTGGGATAGACCAGCTCTTGCTTGGAGAAGCTGCAGCGATAGCCTGCCAGTTGCGAACGCACGCAGTCGAGGATCTGTGGCTTAGCGCCTGCAGAGGTTGGGAAGATGCCAACCGCACCGTCAGGACGGTTCTTACAAGCCATTTCGACAACTTCCTTGTCGTTGCCCTGAACCGCGAAGGCGGCGTATTTGGCAACGTCGCAGTCAAAACCGGCCTTCTTGGCGAGGCTGGAATAGAGGCCTGCCTGCTGTGTTTCAGCTTCGCGCGCATCGGTTAGGGTGCAACCACCACCGACGAAGGCGGCTTCCGCACACTTGATGGTCTTGGCCAACTCTTCGGCCTTGACCTGAAGCATGAAGCCTTCGCCCGACTGACAGGCGATCTCGTAATATTCGGAGCCGTCGACCGTCGACAGGACATAGCGAGTGCCGCTGATGTCGCAGGCCTTGTTCGACTTGGCCATCATCGCCTTGATTGGCTCGAGGTTCTGTTCGGGGGTCGTGAGTTCACAGTTCTTGCCGGACTGGCCGAAGGAAATGCACGACATCGAAGTGATCTTGCGATCAGCCGTAGCGGGCAGGCCAGCGAGCATCACCATGCCTGCGCCAGACTTACATGCCAGTTCATAATAGGCGCTGGTTGGGCTTTGGCCGATATAGCGAGCCTTATCGATGGCGCAGTGCGAACCGGTCTTGGCCACCAACGGCTGGAGCCCAGCGACGGGGTTGGCATTACCTGGCAGCAGGCAGCCGAGGCTGTTTTTCTGTGGCTTGCCATCGGGGCCAATGGCAGGGGCCGAGGTGGCCACGCAGTCATAGGTCAGGGGCACGGAGCCGTCGGTCTTGGCTTGGATGATGTAGCCAAGGCCTTCAGTGCAGGCGACTTCGAAGAAGGCAGTGGTTACCTTGACGCCGTCCTTCTTTTCATCGGACGAGCCGACAAAGCGCGCATCGGTCAAGCCGCAGGCCAGTCCGGATTTGGCAATGATTTCGGGGGCCTTAGCCATCCCGATTTTGCGCTGTGCCTCGGGTACACCAGCCTCTTTCGGGGCGGCGAGAGCGGGCGATGCAATCGCGATGGTGATTGCGGCTATGAGCCCCAGTCCAAATGGCCTCATGGGTACGTCTCCTGGATATCCTGACCCTTACGGGCTTATGATGGTTTCGATGGATGGAGCATAAGCCCCTTCACGCGGGTCTGGTCAAGTTTGACTGTAACTGAGACCGAACTAAGACCATGAAACAGACAGTTTATAGCTAGACCGCGACTTCTATTGGCATCATTGGATTGCCACGACAATTGGTCTCATAATCGGCGTAGGCCCTTGGTAGCAGGAGACATTCAACGTGCAGGACGGAACTCAAGAAGATCCCACCGACATCGCTGAGCGCCGCCCGGCTCTGGTCTATCCCTTCGAGACGGTCCCGGAAGACGGTGAAACCCTCGAGATCGCGCCGGGTCTGATCTGGATCCGTATGGGCCTGCCGTTCGCCCTTGCCCACATTAACCTCTGGGCGATTCGCGACGGCGAAGGCTGGGCCATCGTCGATACGGGGGTTCAGACCCGCGAGACCGCAGCAGCTTGGCGCAAGATCTTTGCCGGCCCGCTCGAAGGCAAGCCTGTCACCCGCGTCTTTGTCACCCACATGCATCCGGACCATATCGGCATGGCCGGATGGATCACGCGCAAGTTCAACTGTCGTCTCTGGATGAGTCGGTTGGAATATATCTCTTGCCGGATGCTGACGGCCGATACGGGACGCGAGGCTCCCGACGACGGTGTGCGTTTCTATAATGCGGCCGGGTGGGATGAGGAATCTATTGAGACCTACAAGGCCCGCTTCGGCGGCTTTGGTAAGGGCGTGCACGCTATGCCCGACAGCTATCGTCGCCTGAGTGAGGGCGATGACATTCAGATCGGAGACTATAGCTGGCGGGTGGTCGTTGGATCGGGTCATTCCCCCGAACATGCCTGCCTCTATAATGAGGAATTGAAGCTGCTTATTTCCGGCGATCAGGTCTTGCCGAAAATCTCGTCCAACGTCTCGGTGTTCCCGACCGAGCCAGACGGTGATCCGCTAACCGATTGGCTAACCTCTCTGGCGCGTATTAAGACCCTCGTGCCGGATGATGTTTTGGTTTTGCCGGCCCACAACGAGCCTTTCCGTGGCCTTCATGCCCGCTTAGATCACCTGATCCGCGGCCATGAGCGGGCCTTGACGCGGCTTTTGTCCTCGCTCGCCGTGCCTAAGCGCAGCATCGATGTCTTTGGCTCACTCTTTGCCCGCAAGATCGGACCAGAGGTGTTGGGCATGGCCACAGGCGAAAGCCTAGCGCACCTGAACTGTCTGATTGGGCGCGGCCTGGTGATCGCAGAACCTGACGCACAGGGCGTGCTCTGGTACCGCGCGGCCTAGGCGCTGCGGTTGAGGGTCAGTGAGGTCGCATTGACCTTGGACGACTGAGCTCCAGGCCCATAGCCTGCGCCGGTTGGACGCGACGAGGCTACTTCTTCAGCGATGGCCCGCACCAGACCCTCGGTGACGAACTTAGCCGACTCCACGGCGCGGCCATGTCTGGCCAAGACGGCATCAAAGGCTTCTGTGGCCGTAATCAGGTTTTGTCGTGCGGGCAGGGATGTCTCAGCCAAGACGTGAGGCGCTTCACGCAGTCTTTGCGATTCATGCCGGTAGATATTGGCAAGACGCGAGGTTTCATCGAGGGTCTTGGCCGCTTCGAGCGGTTTATTGTCCTCGAAATCCTTACATTCCTTGGCCAGCCGCGCCGTTAGGATCTGGGTTAGT
>CALFYB010000265.1 GCA_937952995.1 uncultured Caulobacteraceae bacterium | reverse complement strand
CCTACACGACGCTCTTCCGATCTCATGCGGATAGTCGGCTGGCTGTGGGCTGGGAAACGATCGCGCTTAGCCATATTCGTCAGCAGCCGGACCGCGCGGGCTATTTCAAATTCCAACTGGATGATCCGTCGATCATTGCGCGGGTCTGGGAAGCGGGCGTGGCAATGCGCTGCGGTGTGCTGGCTCTGCCCTATGGGGATCAGGGGCTCTTGATCAGCAAGGCCCTCTATGAGGCCGCTGGGGGATTTGAGTCTGTGCCCCTGATGGAAGATGTCGGTCTGGTGCGCCGGTTGGGCCGCAAGCGGCTGCGCGCCTTGGATGGCAAGATCCTGACGCGCTCTGAGCGGTTCCGTAAGGCGGGATATTTCAGCCGCAGTCTGCGCAACTGGGGCCTCTTGCTTCGCTATCTCATGGGGACCGACCCCACACGGCTGGTCAAATCCTATGACTAGGCCAACCCTGATTGTCTTTGCTCGCAGGCCAGCGATTGGCGTGGGCAAGACGCGGTTGGCGCAAGGCCTCGGTGCGGTAGAGACTTGGCGGTTCTATCGGAGCCTGAGCCGTACCTTGCTGTTCAAGCTGTCTGATCCACGCTGGCGGCTCGTGGTGCGCCTTGCGGGCGGACACCGGGCGGTGCCGGACTGGCCAGCGGGCTTGGTGATCGAGCCTCAGGGGCGCGGTGATCTGGGGATCAAGCTCCAACGCGCGTTGCGGGACCATTCAAGCGCCGAGGTGGCCGTGATCGGGACCGACGCGCCAGATATGACCCGGGCCTTGATCGCGCAAGGCTTTGCGATTGCACGGAGGCGAGGCGTCGCGTTCGGGCCCGCGACCGATGGCGGCTTTTGGCTATTGGCCCTCAGCGCCAGACGCGCGCGAGCGGTGCGCCTTGACCGGGCGATCCGCTGGTCACATCCGAGTACCCTTGCCGATACGCAGGCGGCCCTCGGCGGCGAGGCGGGACAGGTGGCGACGCTTTCGGACATTGACGACCTGTCCGACCTGATCGCGTGGCGCAAGCGGCAGAGCCGATAGGGCGCTACTGTTGTTGCTGTTGCTGCTGCTGATCCTCTAGCAACCCACCGATGGGTGAGCGGCGACGGCCCGGCGGCGGGAAGGCTGGACGGGCGAGGCGCAGATATTCCGGTTCCGCCACCGCAGCGCGGGCCGGACGCACCGAAACCCCTACGGCCAGTTGGCTCAAGGCGTCGCCCTTATAGACCCCTCTCGAGGGCGGCACGTCTGAATAGTCCCGGCCCACAGCGACGGTGATATGCCGGTCCATGGCGATCAGGTCGTTGGTCGGATCGATCCCGACCCAGCGCAAGGACGGCAGGAACACCTCGACCCAAGCGTGGGTGGCGTCAGGATCAGACCGGTCGCCACTTTCCTCACGATTGGTGAACAGATAGCCCGACACATAGCGGCACGGGATGCCCCAGCGGCGGCAGACGGCGATCATGATGTGGGCAAAGTCCTGACAGACCCCGCGCTTGGCCTCGAGCGCTAGGTCGATGGGGCTGTCGGCATCGGTCACACCGGGCTGATATTCAAAGGCCTTATAGATGGTCGTGGATAGGGTTCTCACCGCCGTGAGCGGGTCTGTCTTTATCAGGTCGTTCAAACCGTGCGAGGCCTCAAAGGCTCTCAAGGCTTCGGTTTCCCGAGCAAAGCCATGGGGTCGCAGGAAGTCGAAATATTCTCCTCGAATGAAATCACCGCGCAGGCGGTCCCACTCGCCCATGTCCAGGGTGATCGGCAATATGGGCGGAGCTGTCGTCTCAACGGCGGCGCGCGCTTCGATGGTCAGCTTGTCATGCGGCTGGGGGACATCGAAATGGTGAACCGCATTGCCGAACGGATCGGCATAGGAAAACATCTGGGCATTGGGATCGAGGGCCAGATCAAAGCTGATCAGCCGCTGGAGCGCGCTCTTTTGCGGCTGCATCCAAAGCTCCATGACGCTTTCGCGCACGGGGGCGGCGTAGTGATATTCGGTGACGTGACGGATTTCTAAGAACATGGGCTGCGGCTCGATCTGACGCTAGGTCGGAAGATGTTGTTCGACGGGGTAGGCGACAAAGGCCCCATAGATGGCTTCGTGGATGCGGCCGCAATCTTGGCTGACGGTGGCCAGAAGGCCGCCCGCGCCGCTGGAGGCGGTCTCTTCAAGGTCGGCAAAGCGCAGGCGAGAACTGAGCCGTCCAGCCAGCCGCTCCGGCGTGCCGCTGGCCTGCACATTGCCGTGACCCGCCAGGGCCCGCAGATGCTCCTCGATCCGCGCCGTTGAAAAGCGGATCGAGCGAGGGAAGTCCTCGTTGAACAGCAAGAACTCTTGGATCAGGCGCGGCTGGATGTCGGCGGTATAGACCCGTAGGTAAGGCTCCAGCGCGCAGGCCATCCGCAACAGCCCCATCTGTGACAGGTGATCGGACAGGGGGCTGCCCTGAGCCGCTTCGCCAAAGCTGGCATCCAAGAGGCGCGCGATCAGTTGCGCCCGTTCCAGATAGATTCCGAGCATCAAGAACCGCCAGCCTTCACCGTGGCTCATAGTCGAATCGACCGCGCCCTTGAACAGGTGCAGGTCGGAAATGACCTCGTGCAGGAAGGTCACCGCCCGTTGGTCGAACTGACGCTTGGCATCGGGACTGGTGATGCGCAGGAACAGCAGGTTTAGCCGCTCCCACGTCTCGCTGGTGATCTGGTCACGAACCTGACGGGCATTTTCGCGGGCGCGGGCGACCGAGACGATGACTGAGCCCGGATCATCGCGGTCGAGGATCAGGCTGAGGGCCACATCGACGGCGGTCTTGCCTTCGTCAATGTCCTCCGGGGCTCCGAGCGCCGTTCTGGCCGCCCGGGGCGCGTCACCGGTGGCATCCAGCGAGGCGGTGAGCATGACGTCGCTGAGGCGGCTGACATGTTCAGCCCGTTCAATATAGCGCCCCATCCAATAGAGGCTGTCGGCAACGCGGGCGAGCATCATGCGGGCAGGTCTCCGGCAGGGGGCGTCTCATTTTCGCCGGTCAAGACCCAGGTGTCTTTCGAGCCGCCGCCCTGACTGGAATTGACCACCAAGGAGCCGCGCTTCAAGGCCACGCGGGTGAGGGCACCGGGGGTGACGACGATCTTGTCACCGCAGAGGATGAACGGGCGCAGGTCGACGTGGCGCGGCTCGATGGCCCCGTCCACGAGACAGGGCGCAGTCGACAGCTGAATGGTCGGTTGAGCGATGTAGTTGCTGGGGTCGGCCTTCAGTTGCTGGGCAAAGTCCGACCGCTCTTGTGCGCTCGCATGGGGCCCGACCAGCATGCCATAGCCGCCGGACGCGCCGACGGCCTTGACGACGAGCTTGTCCAGATTGTCGAGCACATAGCCCAGTTGCTTGGGCTCGCGGCATAGATAGGTCTCGACGTTGGAGAGGATCGGCTCCTGATCCAGATAGTAGCGGATGATCTCAGGCACATAGGCATAGACGGCCTTGTCGTCGGCCACGCCTGCACCGGGAGCATTGGCAATCACGACATTGCCTGCCCGGTAGGCATTGAATAGCCCAGCGGCCCCGAGGGCGGAATCTCGGCGGAAAGTCAGGTGGTCGATATAGTCGTCATCGACCCGCCGATAGATCACATCGACCCGCTTTAGGCCGACCGTGGTGCGCATATAGACGAGGTTGTCATGCACCACGAGGTCGCGGCCCTCAACGAGGGGAGCCCCCATCAGGCGGGCCAGATAGGCGTGCTCGTAATAGGCGGAATTATAGACACCCGGGGTCAAAACCACGACCTGCGGATTGGGCCGCCATTCGGCAGCCAGGCTTTTCAGGGTTGCGAGCAGCATGTCGGGATAGCGCTCAATCGAGCGCACGCCGCTGGATCGGTATGTGCCCGGAAAGGTCCGCTTGGCTGCGTCTCGGTTGGCCAGCATGTAGGAGACGCCGGACGGGACGCGCAGATTATCCTCTAGGACCACGAACTCACCGGCTTCATTGCGGATCAGATCGCTGCCGCAGACATTGGCATAGGCCTTGTGCGGCACATAGAGGCCCTGCATCTCGCGGCGATAGGCGGGCGCACCGAGGACGAGGTCTCTCGGCACCACGCCGTCCTTGAGGATGATCTGATCGCCATAGATGTCGGCGAGGAAGAGGTTGAGCGCCTGAAGTCTCTGGCCCAGCCCGGCTTCGATCTTGGCCCATTCAGCGGCGGGAATGATGCGCGGAAAGAGATCGGTTGGGATGATCTGTTCGGTCGAGGTCTCTGCACCATAGACGGTGAAGGTAATGCCCTGAAGCAGGAAGGATTGCTCTAGGGTCTTTTGCCGGTCAGCCAGTTCCCCAGCGCCAAGCGTAGAGATGCGCGACTGAAGGGCCGCATAGTGCGCGCGCACACCCGCCTCCCTGTCGTACATTTCATCATAGGCAACCCCCGGTCGGTAGGCAGCCGACAAGGGTCTATCGAGAGGTTCACGGTCGTCCACGCGTCTTAAGTCCCCGAAACAGGTCATCGCCATGTTTGATCTGGCGTTTGAAGCCCATGCTTAGGTCGGAGTTTTTGAAGTGCAGGACGGAAATTGGCTTGGGCGCGGTTTTTCTTCACCTGTGCCTAAAATTTGATCACCCAATTTTCGCCATCCTTTTGGCGCGGATTGAGGCCTGCCGTGGAAGAATCTTCCGACGCGGTTTAGAAGGTCACTATGGGACTTTGGATAACCGGTGCGCATCGCAGACCTGCCTTCGGATTGACGGCAGCACTTTGCCTTTGCGCGTCTGTGGTCCAAGCGCAAGAACCGCTGGCCGTCATCAAGATTGCGCCCAACGCGTCGGGTTTCCCAAAGAGCCTCAAGGCCAAGGTTGAAGCGGCGGTCATCAGCAATCGATCAACCGCCCAAAACCGCATGGAGGCTAAACGTCACGGACAGGATGCGGCGGACCTTATTGAAGCGACCCTGCGTTCAGAAGGTCGCTATGCGTCTGTCATAAGCTCAGACCTCACCACTGCGCCGGTGCCTGAAGCGGTCGTGACCGTCGATCCCGGGCCGTCATTTGGATTTGCTGATCCCAAGGTGGAGTGGGTCGGCCCACTTCCACAGATCGGGGCCAAGCTGGCGGGCGAAGCGTCTTTGGGTCTGCAAATTGGTGCGCCCGGTCGATCTGCTGAAGTGCTGGATGCAGAAGGCCGCGTGCTTGCCGCTGTTGAGAAGCGTGGCTATGCCGACGTGCGGGCCTTGACGCGTCAGGTCATCGTTGACCACGCCGACCATACCCTGCGGCCCACCTATCGGATCGAGGCTGGGCCGTTGGTTCGACTTGATGGGGCAAGAATTTCGACAACCGGACCGACCAATCTGGATTGGGCGGCGGGTCTGATCCCTTGGAAGCCGGGGGATGTTTATAGTCCGGTGAAACTCGCTGATTTTGAGCAGCGCTTGGTGGATACGGGCGTCTTTGACAGCATCACCGTGACCCTAGCGCCTAACCAAGACGATCAGGGACGACGGCCCGTCTTGGTAGGCCTCACCGACCGGCCGTGGCGCAGTCTGGAGGCCAGTGGGAGCTATGCGACCAGCGAAGGCGCTGGCGTTGAAGGCAAGGTCAATTGGTACAATCGGACGGGACGCGGCGACACGCGAACCCTGAAGGTCCAAGGCTCAAGGCTCAAAAGCGGTCTCGACTATGAGTTTTCATTCCCTCATTGGCATCGCCCCCGGCAGACCTTGAAATATGGTTTGGGTGTCACGCAGCAGTTCACGGATGCCTATGACGAGACGAGTGCGGGGGTACGGATCGATCTCACCCGCGCCCGAGACCGATCATCATACACGACGGTTGGCGCAGCAATTGACGCAACGCGCACGGTTGCAAAGTCAGCTTTCGCGCTGACAACCCTATCTGACACGGTATCGGGTGCCACGTTGAGCCTTCTCGGCGCTGTCTATATCGATCAGTCGGATGATTTGCTTAATCCCCGAAGGGGCTGGCGGTTAGATGTCCGATCTGAGCCAATCATCAGTGTGAGCGCAGGGGCGGGGCAGGGGTTTCTCAAGAGCCAAGCCCAGGGTTCCATCTATCTGCCTCTCAGCGAGCAGGCCCGCACGGTGTTGGCTGGGCGGCTCCATGTCGGGTCAATTTTCGGCGTAAAGGTGGATAATGTTCCCGTCGCGCGGCGCTTTTATGCCGGCGGCGGTGGCTCGGTTCGTGGCTATTCCTACCAAGGGGTTGGCCCGCGTTTGCCCGACAATACCCCGAAGGGCGGAACAACGGTCTGGGATGGATCGATGGAGGTTCGCCAGAGGGTCAAGGGCCTTTGGAGCTTGGTCGCCTTTGCCGATGCCGGATCGACAAGCGACGGCATAGCGCCAGACTTTCGGTCCGTCTCGGCGGGTGCGGGGCTTGGGGTTCGCTATGATCTAGGCTTCGGTCCTATTCGTTTTGACGTGGCCGTGCCGCTGTCCAGTCGGGCTGGAGACCCGACCTATGAGATTTATCTCAGCATCGGGCAGAGCTTTTGATCATGGCTGAGCCCGCCGCCAAGCAAACCGCTCCTAAAATTTCGCCAATGCACAAGGGCATGGGTTGGGCGGGCGCTCTGTTGGCCGTTGTTTTGCTGACGGTGGTGGGAGTTTTAGGCGGGGCCAATACCCCTTTTGGTCGCCGGTTGATCGAGGCGCAGGTGCAGCGACTGCCTGTCGGAGCGATTGGCTATCTGTCGATTGGGGGGCTTGAGGGGGACCTGTTAGCTAACCCATCGGTTCGCAACCTGACGATTTCGGATCGGAACGGCGTTTGGCTGGAAGCAAAAAATGTCCATCTGTCGTGGCGCGCGAGCGCTCTGTTGCGTCGACGGATCGAGATCGCGTCGGTTCGGGCGGATCGCGTCGTCATCGTGCGCCGACCCACGCTATTGCCGAGCAAGCGTGCGCGCAGAGGTGCAGTGGCTATTGAGATCAAGGCCGTCGATCTGATCCTTGAAACGCGACCTGCCTTTAGTGTCGTAGATGGTCGATTTAGGGCGGTCGGAAGGTTCAGTTCCTATCCGAATAAGTCATTAAATACTGCGGTTAAGTTCGATAGCTTAATCCATCATGGCGACGGTCTTACGGCCCAGATTGTCTCTAATGAGGGAAAACCACTCCAATTTTCGATCCACGGGCTTGAGTCTCGCGGCGGCGCGTTGGCGGGCAGTTTAGGCCTCGCAGCAGACCAACCCTTTGTGCTCAAGGCCGATGCCCTCGCGCAAGATGGTGGCGGCAAGGGCACGTTGATCTGTACCTCCGGGAACAGAATGCTCGCAAAGGGGCAGGCCGATTGGTCACTGCAAGGGCTATCGGGCAAGGCCTCGGTAGATCTGCAGGCATCAAGCCTGACCCAAGCCTTAGCTCGCCATCTGGGGCCGTCGGCTCAGCTATCAGTCAAGGGTGTTCTGATCAAATCAACGACCTATCGGATCGCGGCGGGCCTAAGAACCGACACCTTGGCGGTGGATGTGACCGGCAATGTGAAGCGCGATCCTATGGAGATCGACAAGAGCCTGTTGGTCTCTGCTCGATCAACTGATCTTGCCCACGGGTTTGGCGCGCCTTGGGCCAAGACGGGTCAATTTGGGGGCAATTTGAAGGGTAGGGCGACCGATTGGAGCCTAGATGGGCAACTGACGGTCGATTCCGTTAAGCTTGCTTCATATGAGCTTAAGCAGGCCCGTGGCTCGCTGACGATTGAACGCAGGCCCAGCGCTCTAACCATAACCTCGTCAGTGAATGGAACGGGTGGGCGAGGGGCCGGGTTGATTTCCGGCCTGTTGGGTGCCGCCCCCAAGGCTGAGGCGCGGCTTGATCGGCTGGCCGATGGTCAATGGCTGCTCAAGAGCTTCGGCCTGACAGGCGCAGGCGTAGCGATTGATGCGACGGGTCGCAGGGCACTGCTGGGTGGGCTTTTTGTCGAGGGCAAGGCCCGATTGACGGGTCTAGGGCGCGCGCGTGCTGGGGCTTCGGGCAGCTTGAATGCGGATTGGAGTGCGCGCAAAGGCCGCCCTGAAGCGCCCTGGTCGATCACTACGGATGTTAAGGGCGCGGGCATAAGGACCGGAAACGACCTTTTGGATCACCTTTTAGGAGAGGCGCCGCGTCTCACGGCTCAGGGCGATGTGGGTGCCGGGACCTTATCGGGCGCAAAGATTGAACTGATCGGTGCGGCCAGTAGCGCGCAGATGCAAGGTGCCATGGGGACTGAAGGGCGTCTTTCTGGAACCATCGATTGGCGCGCAAAGGGGCCATTGCCCATCGGCCCTTTGGTGATCGGCGGCGCAGCGACGGGGCAGGGACAGTTGGGGGGGCGTTTGTCAGCACCGTCTATCGTGCTCACGACACTTATTGATCAGGTCGATGTGCCGCAGTTGCCGCTGACCCAGGCGAAGTTGGATCTGACCTTGGCCTCAGGGGCGGTGGGTTGGGATGGTCATGCCGCCTTGGTGGCCAATAGCGGTTATGGTCCAGTGTCGGCCACCGCTGGACTGTCCCTGCTTCCAGATGGGTTAGGTCTGCAGGACCTTAAGGTGGATGGCGCGGGTATCAACCTTACGGGAGATCTGAACCTTCGCCGCAGTAATCCTGCGACCGCCAACCTGATGGTTGCTGTGGGGCCTGGAGCCCTACTGAGCGGGGGAAAGCTCAATGGAACACTTAGGATCACCCAAAAATCGGTGGAAGATCCTGTAAGTATTGACCTTTTGCTCAACGCCGATGCCGCCGCTCTTCGGGCACGAGATTTGGTTTTGAACCAAGGACGTCTGACGGCTCAGGGGCCGCTGGGCGGATTGAACTATCGGGTTGATGGGAGCGGAAGGGTTGGCACGGTGCCGGTTCGCCTTGTCGGGTCGGGAGAGGCATCCTTGCAAGACCTCAAGGGCTCTAGCCTTGCGTTCAGGGGGACGGGAAAGGTTCGGGGGGCCGACATCGCGACCTTGGAGCCAGTTATCCTCCGCTGGAATGGGGACCAACGGTCGGCCCACGGACGCCTGACCATGGGCCGCGGTGAGGTCGATGTGAATTTGGCCAGTTCTGGTCCAGACCTTAAGGCGCAACTGTCTCTAACCAAGGTGGACCTTGGGGCGCTGGGCGAAGACTTGGCGGGCACAGTTCAAGGTTCCCTATCGCTTACAGGGCGAGGAGATCAATTGGTCGGTCAAGGTGACATTCAGCTTTCAGGTGCCAGGGCGGCCGATGCGCCATTGGCCCTTGCGCTTGATGGTTGGGTTAAGGGGCGTCTTGAAAATAACCGTCTGGCGATTGAAGCCCAGACCAGCAACGGCCAAGGCCTGAAGGCTGTAACGCAGGTCGATTTGCCCGCTCAGGCGAGTGCTCAGCCGTTCCGAATTGCGCTGGTTCGAGATCGTCCCATGAAGGGGCGCGTGGACATTACCGGCGAGATCAAACCGATCTGGGACCTGTTCTTCAGTGGCAATCAGGCGGTAGCGGGTTTGCTCGATGCCCATGGCACACTCGGCGGAACCCTCGCCAAGCCGCAATTTCAAGGGTCTGCAGATCTGACGAAGGGCTCGTTTGACGATGTGGCCGCAGGTTTGCGCCTGCGCGATCTTGGCCTTCATGCTGAGGCCTCCGCCGATCAGGTGAGCGTCAAGAGCTTAAGCGCCAATGATGGAGCGGGCGGGATCGTCAGTGGGCAGGGGCTTGTCGGCCTTGGGCGAGACGCTCCCAGTTCGCTAACCTTGGCGCTCAAGCGTTTTAAGCTCATCGACAATGAGTTGGTTGACGCCAGCGCCAGCGGCACCGCAACCATTGTTCGGGCCGCCGATGGTCGGGCAACCGCGATGGGTGATCTGACGATCGATCATGCTGAGGTGGCTGGGGATGCCCGAACGACGGCCTCGGTGGTGTCCTTGGATGTGATTGAACGCAACCGACCTTTGGCGATGCAAGCCGTCGAAAAAGCAGCCCTGAAGGTCCCTGCCGTGGTCCTCGATGTGCGGTTGCAAGCTGCTCGCGGTATTTTCGTCAGGGGGCGTGGTCTAGATGCCGAATTGGCCATGAACGCGCGGGTCACCGGAACGACTTCAGCGCCCGTTTTGAGTGGTAAGGCGACCATTGTTCGCGGCGAATATGATTTTGCAGGCAAGCGGTTTAGCTTTGATGACCGAGGCGCGGTCTATCTGGATACGCGACCTGATCGCATCCGGCTTGATCTGACCGCAACCCGCGAAGATACGAACCTCACGGCCGTGATCGTCATCAAGGGAACTGCCGCTAAGCCGTTGATAACCCTAACCTCGACCCCCGCCTTACCCAATGACGAGGTGCTGTCACAGGTTCTATTCGGTCGTTCGGCCTCACAGCTATCGCCGCTAGAGGCCGCGCAACTGGCCTCTGCTGTCACCGGTTTGGCGACCGGGGGCGGGTTGGATGTGATTGGCAATCTTCGAAGCTTTGCCGGTCTAGATCGTCTCGCCTTAGGGGGCGGTACGGCAGGAACCGGCGTGACCGTGTCTGGCGGAAAATATGTCACCGACAATATCTATGTCGAACTGACGGGGGGCGGCAGAGAAGGGCCATCGGCGCAGGTCGAGTGGCGGGTCAGTCGCCGTCTTGCGATCATCTCGAAGTTAGCCAGCCAAGGTGACGGCAAGCTGTCGGTTCGCTGGCGCAAGGATGAGCGGCGCAAGGGCCCTTAAGGGAGCGGCCGTGATTAGGGCTAGTGGGCCATGCGTGAGCGTGGGCGGTACTGGCCCTCGTTGAACCCTTCAAAGATCAGCGCCGTATGAGGGTGACCCACAGGCTCACCGGTTTCGTCGGGCAGGAGGTTCTGCTCGGAAACATAGGCGACGTAGCTGTTCTGATCATTCTCAGCCAACAGGTGATAGAAGGGCTGGTCCTTGCGGGGCCGCACCTCTTCGGGAATGGAGTTCCACCATTCCTCGGTATTGTTGAACTGTGGGTCGACATCGAAGATCACGCCCCGGAAGGCGAAAATCCGGTGCTTGACCACTTGGCCGATCGAAAATTTTGCAAGTCGTGACGTCATGATTCCAACCATACACCCAGATAGGCCCTCGCAAAATGTTTAGGCGCAAGTGAGAGCTAAGAACTCACTTCTTGACGCCAGCCGTTGTGATTGAGCCACGAGTTGCTACAGTCATGGCAACCGAGGCGACGATCCCGTCTGTCTCTTCCGTGAGTTGGGCCATGAACAAGGCGCCACCCCCTGCAGCCGACCCCGTCGGCCGCCTCGACCCACTGTCTGCCGAGTCGATCTCGGTGGAGGCGCCGCTCTATGCTGCCGTTGATCTGGGCACGAATAATTGCCGGCTTCTGATTGCCACCCCGTCCTTAGGCGGTTTTCGGGTCATCGAGTCCTATTCGCGCATTGTCCGATTGGGTGAAGGCCTTAGCCAGTCAGGGCGTTTGGCCGATGGGGCAATGGACCGCGCTATGGCTGCGTTGCGGATCTGCGCCGAGAAAATCAAGCGACGCCGGACCTTGCGGGTCAAGGCTATCGCTACTCAGGCCTGTCGCTCGGCCAGTAACGGCGCGGAGTTTGTTGAGCGGGTGGCGAAGGAAACCGGCATCCGGCTGCAGGTCATCAGCCCGCGCGAAGAGGCGCAACTGTCTGTCGCAGGCTGCTTGAACCTGTTCGACCGTGATTCTCTCGCGGCTCTGGTTATCGACGTAGGCGGAGGATCTACGGAGCTGTCCTGGGTCGATTTGACCGATAAGGCCTTAGATGTCCGGGCGAGGGATTTTGTACCGTCCGCCTTGCCCATCCGCGCGTGGATCTCCTTGCCTGTGGGCGTTGTCAGCCTGGCCGAACGGTTCCCAGAACGTCCCGATCAGGGCGAGGCGTGGTTTCGGTCCATGGTCGAGGACGTCAAGGTTCGGATTACGGCCTTCAGCAACGCCGATCCTATGAGGCCCATTTTCGACAGTGGACAGGCCCATCTTGTTGGAACGTCGGGAGCAATCACTGGACTTGCGGGCCTGCATCTCGGATTGCGCCGTTATGACCGAACCCAGATTGATGGCCTATGGATGAGGCGTGAGGATTGCGAGGTCGCGACCATGAGCCTCTTGAAGCAGCTTCCCTCGGAGCGGGCCGCCCAGCCCTGCATCGGACCAGACCGCGCCGATCTGGTCTTGGCCGGGGCCGCGATCTTGCAGGCCGTGCAAGAGGTTTGGCCCTGTGATCGCGTCCGCGTGGCGGACCGAGGTCTGCGCGAAGGTCTGTTATTGACCCTCATGTCCGACAAGAACCGCAAAAAACGCCCCCGTCGCCGCCGGTCTCGACATGGAAGGTCCGTTCAGGCGGTTTGAGGGCGCAAGGAAACAAGGCCCTCACCCAACCCTCTCCCACAGGGAGAGGGCTAAGTAAGAGAAGCCCTCGCCCCCTTGGGGGAGAGGGTTGGGTGAGGGGGATGCATCCACCGCTCTCACCGCCGTGTTCCCCGCGAAGGCGGGGATCCAGATGAGGGCCAGCTGTCGGGCGGAGCCACTCGGTTCTGGGCCCCCGCCTGCGCGGGGGAAACGGACGGGGGAGTTGTGCCACTTCCTCATCCCTCTTCGTTCGCCGCTTCGCTTAACGACCGAACTGCCTTAGACTGACGCAATGAGTACCGATAAACCCGAAACCCCGCCGCAAGAGCGCAAGCGTCTGGTCAAGGCCCCAACCCGTGGCAAGGAGGTCGGAACCCGACCTAAGGCCGTGCGGGTGATCAAGGGCAACAAGATGACCCAGTCGTCGCAGGCTTGGCTGTCGCGGCAATTGAATGATCCGTTTGTGACGGCGGCCAAGGCTAAGGGCTATCGCTCGCGCGCGGCGTTCAAGATTTTGGAATTGGACGAGAAGTTCCACTTCCTCAAACAGGGACAGAGGATCATCGACCTCGGTTGCGCGCCGGGGGGATGGGTGCAGATGGCTCTGGCCAAGGGAGCGTCCAACGTGGTCGGCGTCGACCTGCTCTATGTCGAGCCCATGCCGCCTGCGACCATGATCCAGATGGATTTCACCGACCCGGCCTGCGGGGATCGCCTGATCGAACTGTTGGGCGGTGCGCCAGACGTGATCTTGTCCGACATGGCCCCCAACACCATGGGGCATCGTCAGACCGACCACCTGCGCATTGTCGGCTTGATCGAGGCGGCAGTCGATTTCACGCTGGAGACCCTGCGCCCCGGTGGCACCTTCGTCACCAAAGCCTTCCAAGGCGGCGAGATGGAGGGCGTGCTTTTGTCCCTCAAGCGCAATTTCGCCGAGGTCAAGCATGTCAAGCCCAAGGCGAGCCGAGCCGAAAGCTCAGAGGTCTATCTGGTTGCGACCGGCTTTAAAGGCCGATAGGTCCAACTTTCGCCAATCGGCTCTATCGTAGCGGCGGTTCTTGCGCTATACGCGGCCCGCAAAACGGAGAGTTCCTATGGAGATTCGCGAGGGGCTTACCTTCGACGACGTTTTGCTTGAACCCGGTCCATCCGATGTGATGCCGGGGCAGGTGAACACCGCCACACGCTTTACAAAAGCGATCAGTCTGAACATTCCCATTGTGTCCGCAGCCATGGACACAGTGACGGAAAGTCGGCTGGCCATTGCTATGGCCCAGGCCGGTGGCCTCGGCATCCTGCACCGCAATCTGACCGTCGCCGAACAGGCCGATCAGGTCCGCGAGGTCAAACGCTATGAGAGCGGCATGGTCATCAATCCGATGACCATCAATCCGGACACCACGCTTGGCACCGTCCGAGCCATCACGGCACAGCGTCAGATCTCGGGCTTTCCCGTGGTTGAGCGCGAGACCGGGCGTCTGGTCGGCATCCTGACCAACCGCGATATGCGCTTCACCGCTGATCCGGAAACGCCAGCCTCGGCCCTGATGACCAAGGACAACCTGATCACGGTTCGCGAGGGGATCGCGCCTGAAGAGGCCCGCGCCCTGCTGCAACGCCACAGGATAGAGCGTCTGATCGTGGTCGATGACGACTACCGCGCCGTTGGTCTGGTCACCGTCAAGGATATGGAAAAGGCGCAGGCCCACCCCCATGCCGCCAAGGACGAGAAGGGCCGCCTTCTGGTCGGTGCCGCCTCGACCGTCGGCGATGTTGGCTTTGAGCGGACGATGGCCCTGATTGAAGCGGGTGTTGACGTGGTGGTGATCGACACCGCCCACGGCCACTCCATCCAGGTCGCTCAGGCCGTTGAACGGGTCAAGCGCGAGAACAACCGCGTCCAGCTCGTCGCTGGCAATGTCGCCACCTATGACGGGGCCATGGCTCTGATCGATGCAGGGGCCGATGCGGTCAAGGTCGGGATTGGTCCAGGCTCGATCTGCACCACCCGCATGATCGCGGGCGTGGGCGTGCCTCAGTTGACCGCCATTTCCGACGCCGTGCGTGCGGCCAAGGCCAGCGGCGTTCCTGTCATTGCCGACGGCGGTATCAAATATTCCGGCGACGTGGCCAAGGCCATCGCAGCCGGCGCCTCCACCGTCATGATGGGTTCGATGTTCGCTGGCACCGACGAGGCACCGGGAGAGGTGTTCCTCTATCAGGGCCGGTCCTACAAGGCCTATCGCGGCATGGGCTCGCTTGGCGCCATGCAGCAGGGCAGCAAGGATCGCTACTTCCAGGACACCATCGAGGCCGACAAGCTGGTGCCGGAAGGCATCGAGGGCAGGGTGCCGTACAAGGGACCGA
>CALFYB010000264.1 GCA_937952995.1 uncultured Caulobacteraceae bacterium | reverse complement strand
GTCGCCCGGATACCAATTCTGGACCGTCGAATATTTGATCTCGGCATCATCGAGCGCCACCAGCTCGACCACAGCGGCGTGGAGCTGGTTCTCGTCGCGCTGCGGGGCCGTACAGCCCTCCAGATAGGAGACGTACGCCCCCTTATCGGCGATGATCAGGGTCCGCTCGAACTGGCCGGTTTCCTGCGCATTGATGCGGAAATAGGTCGACAGTTCCATCGGACAGCGCACGCCCGGCGGGATGTAGACGAACGACCCGTCCGAAAAGACTGCACAATTCAGGCAGGCGAAATAGTTGTCGGTGGTCGGAACAACCGAGCCCAAATAGAGCTTCACCAATTCAGGATGCTCGCGCACGGCCTCGCTAAATGAGCAGAAGATCACGCCGACCTGCGCCAATTCCTTCTTGAAGGTGGTCACAACCGAGACACTGTCGAACACGGCGTCGACCGCATAGCGCGGCGCGCCCTGCACTCCGGCCAGCACCTCTTGCTCGCGCAGAGGAATGCCCAGCTTGGCATAGGTCTTCAGCAGTTCTGGATCGACCTCGTCCAAGCTCATCGGGCCCGCCTTCTGGCTCGGCGCGGCGTAGTAATAGAGGTTTTGATAGTCGACCTTGGCGTACTCGACCTTGGCCCAGTCCGGCTCTTCCATCTGCAGCCAGCGGGCATAGGCCTCTAGGCGCCATTGTAGCATCCATTCCGGCTCTTGCTTCTTGGCCGAAATGAACCGGACAATGTCTTCGCTCAGGCCGCGCGGGGCGAAATCCTGAGCAATATCCGTGACAAAGCCATGCTCGTACGTCTCGAGTTGCTCAACCTGATCGATGGTCTTTTTGACCGCAGCCATAGTCTTTACGCTCCTGTCCCTTACGCCGCCGAGGCGGGTCTACGGGACTGATGACGCTGGTTGGCCTCAAGCCAGACCTGCGCAAATCGTGTCCAATCCAATTGTGTCGTTGCCCAGCCGCCGCTGACCCGAAGGGCCGATCCGGCGAGGGGTTCTAGGCCCATAGCGGTCAAGACCGGACTTGGCCGCACCTTGCCCGATGAACAGGCGGCCCCGGTGGAGACCATGACCCCCGCCAGATCCAGCGCCATGACCTGAAGGTCGGCACTGAAGCCTGCCTTGGCGAGGCAAAGCGTGTTGGGCAGACGCGCCGCGCCCTCACCAACAACCTGAATTCCCGCCTCAGACTTTAGATAAGCCGCAGCCTCATCGCGCCAAGCCGCTTGGGTCTTCATCTGAGCCATATCGGCCAACGCAGCGTCAGCAGCCGCGCCAAAGCCCGCAATGCCGGGCAGGTTCTCGGTTCCAGCCCGCCGCCCCCGCTCCTGCCCGCCGCCATGCAGCCGCCGTGACAACAGCGCGCGCGGGCCAAAGGTCAAGGCACCGCTGCCTTGTGGCCCGCCGAGCTTATGCGCCGACAAGGCCAGCGTGTCCGCTCCGCAGCCACGCCCATCGACGATGATCTTGCCCGCTGCCTGCACCGCATCGACATGCAGCCAGCCCTCATAGGTTCGCAAGATGTCAGCCGCCTCGGCCGTCGGCTGGAGCACGCCGGTCTCGTTATTGGCCAGCATCAGGGCGGCGAAAGGACGGCCATCGGCAAGATCCCAACGGGCCAGTCGCTCACTAAGCCAAGCCAGATCGGCAACGCCATGGCCGTCGACGGGCCAGATCTCGACCGCCGCGCCGCTGGCCAGAGCCGTTTCGAGCACGCAGTCATGTTCAGTCGCGCCGATAATCAGTCGTCGGCTACCGGCTGCTACAGCGCTTTCGATCGCTAGCGCATTGGCCTCTGTACCGCCGCTGGTGAAGATGATGGTCTGGGCGGGCACCATGATCAGGGCCGCCACCGCCTCGCGCGCCGCCTCAATGATCGCCCGGGCGGCACGGCCACCGGCATGGATCGAGGACGGATTACCCACCAGATCAAGGGCCGCCATCACGGCAGCCTTCGCCTCCGGCCGAACCGGGGCCGTGGCGTTATAATCCAGATAGGTGGGCGAACCGGTCACAGTCGATCAGGCCGCCTGCGCCGCATCTTGGCTCAGCTTGCCCGAAATCACGTCATCGAGCGTCACGCTAGCCAGATAGGAATGGATGTGGCGCCCCATCTCGTCCCACAAGGCGTGGGTCACACAGCGCTCGCCGCCCATCATGCAGCCCTTCGGAGAGCCCTGACCGGCGCAGCGCGTCGCACGCAGGGGCTCGTCCACCGCTAGGACAATTTCTGCAACAGAGGTTTCATTGGCCTGACGCGCAAGGCGGTAGCCGCCGCCCGGCCCGCGCACGCTCTTGACCAGACCGCCGCGCCGCAGACGGGCAAACAGCTGCTCCAGATAGGACAGGGATATTTCCTGACGCGAGGCAATATCGGCCAGCGACACAGCCTTATTTCCGCTCTGCTTGGCCAGATCGGTCATAGCCATGACGGCATAACGTCCTTTAGTGCTCAATCGCATGGTTTACTCCCGCAGAAATCGCGCGCAACAGCCGCCCTCTGTGTTACAAACCGCGACCTTGCGGGTGCACCTCAGGCATCCGTATATAGATTGGAAATAGGAAGACCAAGTGCAGCGGTCAAGTATTCTCCGCTGATTTGGCGCAGATTGCGCCGCCTTGGTCCACCGCAGTTAAGTTGGAGAGACGATGCCTGAAGTGGTTCTGACCGGAGCAGCCGGACGAATCGAAGGACGCTATGCACCGGGCAAGCGTGAAAACGCCCCGATTGCTCTGATCCTCAGCCCTCACCCCAAGGCCCAGGGCCATATGAACAACCCTGTGGCGGTGCAGCTGTACCACCTGTTCATGAAGCGCGGCTTCGCGGTCCTGCGCTTCAACTTCCGCGGCGTCGGTCGCAGCCAAGGCGAATTTGACAGCGGCATTGGCGAACTGGCTGATGCGGCGACCGCCTTGGACTGGTTGCAGACCACCAACCCAACCGCCTCCCAGTGCTGGGTTGCGGGCTATAGCTTTGGCGCTTGGATCGGCATGCAGCTTCTGATGCGCCGCCCAGAGACCGATGGCTTTATCTCGGTGTCACCGCCGACCAACATGTATGATTTCAGCTTCTTGGCCCCCTGCCCCGCGTCGGGTCTGATCCTGCACGGCTCGGCCGATACGATCGTGCCGCCGCTAGAAGTCGAGCGCGTGGTGTCCAAGCTGCGGACGCAAAAGGGCATCACCATCGATTATGATGTCGTCGATCAAGCCAACCACTTCTGGGGCGAAAAGCTGCCAGAGGTCGAACAGCGCGTCGGGGCCTATCTGGATATGAGGCTCGAGGCTAACCCAGCTTAGGGATCTACCACCCGGCCGCCGATCAGCGGCTGGGGAACGCCCGTGGTGCCGGGAAACGAGATCGGCAGGCCGCGCACCGTGCGGGCCGCCAAAAAGGCGAAGGCCTCGGCCTCTACGGCATCGCCGCGCCAACCCGCATCCTCTGCGGTGATAACCTCCACGCCGCAGCGTTGACGCAGGCCATCCAGGATCGCGCCATTATGCCGACCGCCGCCGCAGACCATCAGCGCGCTTGGCGGCTGAGGGGCCTGTTTTAAGCCATGGGCCACCGATTGGGCGACGAAGGCGGCAAGGGTCGCGGCACCGTCCTCTGGCGATAGGCTCTCGACAGGTTTTGCTGTAAAATCATAACGATCCAAGGATTTTGGACCGGTTTGAGTGAAGAAGCCGTGGCTCATCATCTGGGCCAGAACGACCTCATGGACCCGTCCCGCCTGTGACAAGGCCCCGCCAGCATCGTAGCGACCTAGCCCGTGGGACTCGACCCACTGATCGAGCGGTCCATTGCCCGGACCGGTGTCAAAGGCCAGCAACTGTCCGTCCTCACCGACAAAGGTGACATTGGCCACGCCGCCGATGTTCAAGATGGCTACCGGCCCAGCGAGGGCTGAACGCCGCGCCAAGGCCGCGTGATAGACCGGCACCAAGGGCGCACCCTGCCCGCCCACCGCCACATCGGCTGTGCGAAAATCATAGGCCGTGCGTATGCCGGTTAGGCTAGCCAGCAGGGCCGCATCGCCAAGCTGGCGGGTCCGCCCTACCGTAGAGACCGTGGGCGGCTCGTGCAGAACCGTCTGACCGTGAAAGCCGATAAGGTCGAGATCGGCAAAACCCATCCCATGTTTGCTTAGAAAGCCCGCCGCCGCGAGCGCATGGGCCTCTGCTATGGCCCTCGAAGCCTCAGCAAAAACCTCGGGCTCTGGCGTGCCGCGCGCCCAAGACCGACCTGCGACAATCGCCTCAAGCACGAGCGCCCGCACATCATCCGGCAGAGGCGCTTCGCCCGACGGGCCAAAGCTTTCGATGGTTTCACCATCGGTGCGCAGGATGGCCATATCGATCCCATCGAGCGAGGTTCCGCTCATGAACCCTAAGACCTGCTGCATATGCGCCCTCTCCCGTCCGGCGGCTTGGCCGAGTGTGTCCGTCCGTGCTACACGCACGCCCTTGCTTAAGAAAGCCCGAGTCCATGTCTGAACCGACCGCAACCGCCTTTAAGCCGAAATCACAGTTCCTGCAGGTCCTGCAAGAGCGCGGCTATATCCATCAGTGCACCGATCTGGAGGCCTTGGACAAGGCGGCCAGCGAGGGCGTGGTGACGGCCTATGTCGGTTATGACTGCACGGCGGACAGCCTGCATATAGGCCATCTGATCTCGATCATGATGCTGCGCTGGCTGCAAAAGACCGGACATCGTCCGATCACCCTGATGGGCGGCGGCACCACCAAGGTGGGCGACCCGACCGACAAGGACAAGCAGCGGCCCCTGCTGACCGATGCCCAGATCGCGTCCAACATGGCCAGCATCCAGACGACGTTTGGCAAGTTCCTCAGCTTTGGCGCCGCGCCGACCGATGCGGTGATGGTCAATAATGCCGACTGGCTGGAAAAGCTCGGCTATGTGGAATTTTTGCGCGACTACGGCGTCCACTTCACCATCAACCGCATGCTGACCTTCGATAGCGTCAAGCTGCGCCTGGAACGCGAGCAGCCGCTCACCTTCCTCGAATTCAACTATATGCTGATGCAGGCCACCGACTATCTGGAACTCAGCCGCCGCTATGGCTGCGTCCTGCAGATGGGCGGCTCGGACCAGTGGGGCAACATCATCAACGGGGTCGAGCTGGTGCGCCGCGTCGACGCCAAGCCCGCCTATGGCCTGACCACACCGCTATTGATGACCTCGTCGGGCCAGAAGATGGGCAAGAGCCTTGGCGGGGCCGTGTGGCTCAATGCCGACCGGCTCAGCCCCTATGACTATTGGCAGGTCTGGCGCAACACCGAGGACGCCGATGTGGGCAAGTTCCTGCGGCTGTTCACCGAACTGCCCTTGGAAGAATGCGACCGTCTGGCGGCCCTACCCGGCGCGCAAATCAACGAAGCCAAGAAGGTGCTGGCCGACGAGGCCACCACGCTGCTGCATGGACGAGAAGCCGCTGAAGCCGCTCGTGCTGCGGCGGACAAGGCCTTTGAACACGGCGTCCTGTCCGAGGACCTGCCCACGCTAGAGGTTGATCGTGCAGCCCTCGAGGCCGGTATTCCTGTGGCCAATCTGGTCGTCGATGCGGGCCTTGCCTCGTCTCGCTCTGACGCGCGGCGACTGGCGCAAGGCGGCGGTCTTCGGGTCAATAATGACCCTGTGACCGATGGGGCGCAGCTTTTGAGCCTCAGTGACCTTACACCCGAAGGCGTCATCAAGCTGGCTGCGGGCAAGAAAAAGATCGTGCTGATTAAACCGATCTGATCAAGAATTTCAGGGCTCTGGCTTGGGTGTCGGGGCCTTGAACACCGCCTTGCCGAGCGGCACACCGTCAAAGACCCGGCGCAACATGCCCGGCGTCGCCAACGATAGCGGATTGACGAACAGGCGCGGAGCCTTGAGCGCGCCTTTGGCCGAATAGGTCAGGCCAAAGATGCCTTCGCCCTGCCGCGAAATCATTAGGGCCCCAATCACCGGAATCTTGCCGACAGCCGAATTGAGTGCGTAGGCCGGAGCCATCGCCCCCGCAAGATCGAGCTCGCGCTTGGACAGGTCAAGATAGCCATGGGTGGTCAGTCCCAAGGCGTCACCAGTGGCCCGCGCTTCGGTGATCTCAAGCGTCTTGCCGCGCAAAGCTATCCGGCTTGAGACGTCAGAAAACTGGATACCCTCGCCATTCAGCGTATTGGCGACGCCGCTAAAGGCACCAAGGGTCAGGATCTGTGCAAGGGCTGGAACGCGCGCGACGCGGACAGATTGGGCCGTGAGCACCAAATCAGCGCCTTGCGGCACCAGATGCCCCGACAATTGGGCGCTGCCGCCCTTCAGATTGGTGAAACCTGAGAGGCTTTCGACCATCTGTCCCACGGCCTCAACCCGTCCTGAAACGACGACCTGATCATCCTTGGGCGCGATAACAACACTGAGCGCGCTGTCACCGGGCCCCTTGAGCGAGGCCTCTAACTGACGCTGCATCCCCTTGGCCCAATCGGCTGAGAGATGAAGATTAGAGAGGGGCGCGGCATCGGTAACCTTCACCCTAGCAATGGAAATATCCAATCGGATCGGACCGGCCCCGGTGCCCTGCCCCGTTTCTAGATCGGCGAGATCAATCTTCTGCAGTTCGTGAAGCAAGCGGCGTGCATCGAGATAGTCCGCCTTGACGGCCAAAGCGGTGCCAGAGCCGTCTCTGTCGAAGCTGACCTGACCCTCAAACAGCCCCTTCAGTCGGGCGCGCGCCGTGGACAGTTTGACCAACCGACCCTTTCGAATTTGGCCGGACACCAAGGCCTCCATCGAGGCCCCCTCAGCACGAATAGAGCTCAACTCAATGACATCGTCTTCCTTGGCAACAAAATCAGCCTTTAGGGTCGCGAGTTCATCAGCAGGTTTGAACCAGTCGGTACCGACCAGCGCCAGTTTTGCCGTTGTCAGATCGGCCTCTGCGTGACCGCTGATGAGCCCGCGCTCTTCGAACTCAAGACGAGCCGTCAATGGAACCTCACCGGTCAATTCACCGGGGGTGAGCAGGCCCAGGCGCACAGCCGCGTCGCTGTTAAGCCGAGCGCTAATCTCAAGCGTTTGATGTCCGGCTCCTGACTGCAGGCTGTCGAACCGCACGGGCGCGCCTGCGATGGAGACGTCACCGCTCAGCCCCTCGGTCTCAGCCACCCACTTCGCCTCAAGGGTCACGGGCTCAGCTGGCTTGATCCAGGATGGGGCCCCGATGCCCCGCAGATCGGCCTGCGATAGGGTTGAGCGGCCTTGATAGACCAGTTGCCCATCTGACCGTCGGACCCAACCAAACCGACCCACCAGCGCGCCCAGCGCGATATTGGCGTCACCGTCTTGCTTGGTGAGGCGCGCGTTTACCGCCAAGGGCTGAGCCGTCGCAAACAGCGGCATCTCACCAAGCCCCAGAACTGTGGCCGCGGCGCGGTCAAGTTTGGCGGTGAAACCCACATCAAGTTGGTCTGCGGTAAGCAATCTCAGATCACCGACCAAGGCCCCAGCCGTGACCGGCCCGCGCCATTGCGTGCCCTGGCGATCTAGAACGGTTGACAGGTCAAAGGCCGCAGCCTTGGCCGATACCGGCAGGCCATAGCGGCGCAATCCACCGGCTGCGACCTGACCGTCGATGGTCACACGTCCGGCTTCTCCGAGGGTCCAGGCAACCTTGCCCGAAGCCGCCCGACTGTCGAACCGGCCGTGCCCGCCGAAACGATCCAAGGTGAACTGACCGGTGGTCGGGACAGGATTGTGGGCATCAAGAGCAATGACGCCGTCCAGCGCCAAGCGGCTCGGCGCACCGGTCGGGCTCCCAAAGGGCAGTTGGAAATCAATATTTCCGTTGAAGATGCCGACCTTGGCCGGTCCTGACGCAGAGAGCCCTCGATTATCACCGCTGACCTTGACCACGCCCTGCTGCAGATCGAGGCCCAAGGCGACTTTGCGAATGCCGCCGTTGGTGACGATTCCGGCAAATTGGTAGCCATAATCCTTGGCCCGAACCAGCTTGGCCGTTGGCCTAGTGATCGTGAAGGACACATCCGCATCCCCTGAAAAATCATCTGCTTTGAACGGACTCTGCGCGAGCAGATGCAAGGGCTGACGATCAAGAATGTTCAAGATCTGATCAGCGGGACCGCGCGCACGACCCTTGAACAGACCAGCCGCGACAGGGTGGAACCGGGGATAGGACACAACCCCTTCACTGAGCCGCACGCCCTCCATCATTCCCGATGCAACGGTAAGATCGAAGCGGTCGCCTTGGACCATCGCCTTGCCACGCCCCTGCTCGATGGGGGGAAGGCCTGGGACGATGACAATGGTCACGCCGTCGAAATCAAAGCCGACCTTCAGCATCTCGTTGGTCAGTGCGCGTTTGGTTGTACCTGCCGGTATGTCGACGGTCAGCTTGACGTTTGAAAGCGTGCCCTGCTTGAGCGCCGCCTTGACCCAGTTTCGGGCACCCCTACCGACCGTGTCGGGCCAGAACGGATAGGCCTGATCGACATTGGCCTTACCCACGATCTGGGCCTGAAGCTTGGCACCCCACGCCCCTTGCGGCAGGCCATCCTTGTCCAGCGCCTGCATCACATCACCGCTGGCCGTTACCTTGGCCCCGGCCAGAACCGCTCCGGCCTTGGCAAGGTTCAGATGGCCTTCTTCAGGCGTATAGCCGCCTTTGGCATATAGGTTTGTCAGGGTCTGGAGCTCAGACCCGGGCACGAAGGCCATGACCGCTTTCGGCCCCTCCAGATCAAAGTCTAGGCGCGCGGGCTGCTTGTTTCGTCCCTCTGGGATCAGTCGCAACCGGCCCTTGATGTCCAACTGTAAGGGTGCGGCCTTGAGCTTGACAGACGCCAACTCGACCTCGCCCGTCGTAGGGTCGTAGCTGGCGCG
>CALFYB010000263.1 GCA_937952995.1 uncultured Caulobacteraceae bacterium | reverse complement strand
CGCCAGACATCTTGCTGACCACGCCCGAACAGCTCGCCCTATTTTGCGCCTGGGGCGGGGCGAGAGCCTATTTCGCCAATCTCAAGACCGTGATCATCGACGAGGTCCACGCCCTGCACGGCTCCAAGCGCGGCGACCTGCTCTGTCTGGGCCTAGCCCGGCTACAAAGTTTCGCCCCCGCCATGCGCCGGGTCGGGCTGTCGGCAACGGTGGAAGATCCGGACCGCTTGCGCCGCTGGATCGCGCCGCGGCCAGAGGTGGCCGATCTGGTGCTGGGCACGCCCGGGGCCCCGCCACGCATCGAGGTTTTGCTGTCCGATCAGCGCGTCCCTTGGGCTGGCCATAGTGCTCAACACGCGATGGCTGAGGTCTATGAGACCCTCAAGACCGCGCGAACGGCCCTCGTCTTCGTCAATACCCGCTGGCAGTCGGAATTTGCCTTTCAGGAGCTGTGGCGGCTGAACGAAGACAATCTGCCGATCGCCCTGCATCACGGGGCTCTGGCCCCCGAACAGCGGCGCAAGGTCGAGGCGGCGATGGCTAGGGGGGACCTGCGGGCCGTGGTCTGCACCTCAACCCTTGATCTGGGCATCGACTGGGGCGCGGTGGATCTGGTCATTCAATTGGCCGCCCCCAAGGGATCGTCCCGTCTGGTGCAAAGGATTGGCCGGTCAAACCACCGGCTGGATGAACCCTCGCGGGCCCTGCTGGTTCCGGCCAATCGTTTTGAAATGCTGGAATGTCAGGCCGCCCTTGAGGCTGTGGCGGCTGGAGCCCTCGATGGTGATCCACCCCGCACCGGCGCCTTAGACGTGCTGGCGCAACATCTAATGGGGGCCTGCTGCGGCGAGGCCCTGTCCAGCGAGGCCCTGTTTGACGAGGCCAGATCAGCGGCCCCCTATGAGGACATGACGCGGCAGGAATTCGACGATGTCCTGTCCTTCGTCTCGGACGGCGGCTATGCCCTGCGAACCTATGATCACTTCCGCCGCATCGTGAAGGGCCAAGACGGGCTATGGCGCGTGCGCAATCCGCAAACCGCTCAGCGCCACCGGCTCAATGTCGGGGCCATCGTGGCGGGCGCGACCTTGAACATCCGGGTCTCGTCCGGCCGTCACGGCGGCGGCCGAAAGATCGGCGAGGCGGAGGAATGGTATTTCGAGCAACTGACCCCCGGTGATACCTTCCTATTCGGCGGCGAGGTCTGGCGCTTTGAAGGGGTCAGCGGCATGGATGCCCGTGTCACCCGCTCTGCCGACAAGGAGCCCAAGATCCCCAGCTGGGGCGGCACCAAGTTCTCCATGTCGAGCCATCTGGCCGAGCGTGTGCGCGACATGATTATGGACCGCGACCACTGGCAGCAGCTTCCCGGGGACGTGCAAGAATGGCTAGGGGCCCAAGCGACCCATTCGGCCATACCCGCCGCCGATGGGCTGTTGGTCGAAACCTTCCCGCGCGGCGGAAAACACTATCTGGTCTGCTATCCGTTTGAGGGGCGGCTGGCCCACACCACCTTGGCCATGCTGCTGACCCGGCGGCTGGACCGGCTCGGCGTCGCGCCGCTGGGCTTTGTTTGCAATGACTATGTCCTTTGCATCTGGGCCATGAAGCCGATGGACGGACTGGACCTTGATGACCTGTTCCAGCAGGACATGCTCGGCGATGATCTCGAGGCCTGGCTGGATGACAGTGTGATGCTCAAGCGTCTGTTTCGTCACTGCGCCTTGATCTCGGGCCTAATCGAGCGACGGTTTGCGGGGGCGGAAAAGTCGGGTCGCCAAGTGACCTTCTCCAGCGATCTGATCTATGACGTTCTGCGCAAACATCAGCCTGACCATCTGTTGCTGCGCTGCGCCCGCGCCGATGCCGCCGTCGGGATGCTGGACATCCGCAGGCTAGGCGATTTCTTGCAGCGGATCGTCGGCAAGGTTCGGGGGATGAACCTGCCCAAGGTCTCGCCCTTTGCCGTGCCGGTGATGATGGAGATTGGCCGCGAGGCCATCGCCGGGGCCGCGCAAGAAGCGATCTTAGAAGAGGCCGCATTTGATCTGATTACCGAGGCGCTCTCGTGACCCCAGATGACAAGATACCGGTAAGACTGAGCTGTGGGTCGGTCAGGTTAAGGGTCAATGGCGAGGCGGTGACCCTGCGCCCCTCTGGTGCCCTTTGGTTGGAGCAGTATCAAACGCTGGTGGTCGCCGATCTGCACCTCGAAAAGGGTTCAGCCTATGCCGCACGGGGCCAGATGTTGCCGCCCTATGACACGGCAGAAACCTTGCGCCGCATTCAGCGAGAAGCCGAGGCTCTGAAGCCACAAAGGCTTATCCTGCTCGGAGACAGTCTGCATGATGGTCAGGCCGAGGCACGGTTGGCCCCCGCCGATATCGATCAGATTGGCCAGATCGCGCACGGCCTCGACCTGCTGTGGGTGGTGGGCAACCACGATGCTGATGGCCCTCGTGATCTTCCCGGACGGACCATCGACGAGATCGACATCGGCCCTCTAATCTTGCGCCACGAACCCCTGCCCGCGCCGCAGCCGGGCGAGGTCGCCGGGCATCTCCACCCCTGCGCCAAGGTGGTGGGGAGGGGCCGCAGTGTCAGGCGGCGCTGTTTCGCAACCGATGGGCAAAGGCTGATCTTGCCCGCCTTTGGGGCCTACGCTGGGGGCTTGAACCTGCGCGATGCAGCCTTTGGTCCGCTCTTTGACAAGCCCCCAATCGCGGCGGCGCTTGGCAAGGATCAGGTCCACCTGATCGGCTGGAACCAACTGGTCGCAGACCGCTAGGCCCTAGCCGCGCATAGCCTGTTCAAAAACAAAGGCCATCGAGACTCCCGCAACCACCGTCAACGTCGTGCGCAGAGGCGCGTACCAATGGGGGGTCTCCGCCGATCCCGTGTCCCAAAGCCACTGGGCGAGATAGACTGCAATCAGTCCGCCCAACTGCCAAGATAAGGGCATCCAAATCGCGCCAACCAAAAGACCCCAAGCGGCCAAACTCGGCAAAACCGCAAACGTCAG
>CALFYB010000262.1 GCA_937952995.1 uncultured Caulobacteraceae bacterium | reverse complement strand
CTGACTATCGTTTGGTGATCGAAAAGAGCGCCAGGACCGGCAGTTACGTCTACAAGACTTTGAACTCCTTCACGGGAGAAGTGGTCAGTCAAAGGCCTGCTGAGGATGTGGTGAAAATGGGCTCCTCCTCGCAGTATGCTCCAGGGGGCGTGGTTAATGCTAAGGTTTAGCCTGTTCGCTGACGGGTTGGTTGGGTGAAAGTTTTGACTTCTGGTGCGAGACACCAGCCTGTCTAGGAATGGCCAGAATCGCGTTAGATTCAAATCTGGACGTTTTGGTATAGTTATCACTATAATAATTTAGATGAGTCGGTTTTCAGTCCTTGTTCGTCAAAAAGTCGAGCAGTCTAGGGTTGTCAGACTTAAAGGGGTAATTACTCGTGTCGATTGGCGTTAACAACAATCAGTCCGCCTTGATCGCGCTCCAGAACCTTAATCGGACTCAGGAAGAGCTGACGGGTGCGCAAAAGCGTATCAGCACGGGACGAAACGTTAACGACGCCAAGGACAATGCCTCTGTCTGGTCGATTGCGCAAAAGCAGCGCGGCGACATTGGAGCGCTCGGCGCAGTCAAGATGAGTTTGGACCGGGCCAGTTCAATCGGCAATGTGTCCATGATCGCTGGTACCGCAATCTCCGATCTGTTGGTGCAGATGAAAGAGAAGGTTACGGCCGCGATGGACACATCCATCGATACCGTGTCGCGCAAAGCCTTAAACAACGATTTCAAAGCGTTATTGAACCAAATTAAATCGACCGCTCAGAATGCGACCTTCGACGGTGCAAATATTTTGGACGGTTCGGTCACCATCGGAATTAAGTTCCTGTCCAATGCGGACGCGACATCGACCATAACGCTGGCCGTTCAGAACATGACGCTTGGTGGTGCCAACATCACCTTCAGCGCGGGATCAACGATCCTGACCGCGACGCTCGCCAGCGCTTTGATGACAAAGCTGTCGACCTCGTTGACCAATGTGAATTCGGCCATGGGCAGCATGGGAGCTCAGGTTAAGCAGATCGAGGCCCACAATGTCTTCGTCTCTAAACTGTCGGATGCTCTTGAGACAGGGGTCAGTCGGTTGGTCGATGCTGACATGGCCAAGGAAAGTGCGCGTCTTCAAGCCTTGAATGTGAAGCAGCAATTGGGCGCTCAATCATTGTCTATTGCGAACCAAGCCCCTCAGATCGTGCTGAAGCTCTTCCAGTAATTGGTTTGACGTGGTTATTTGATCATAAGGTGAGTGGTTCTCCGCCGGAAGCCGATTAGAAGTGTCGCCATGGTCGAACTGAAACCGGTATCTGAATTAGATCGTGAGCGCCTTTTTACTTGGCGAAATGACCCGAGTGTCGACCGCTGGATGAGCGACGCTGCCGCCCCAGATTGGGGTCTTCATAACTTCTGGTTTGATAATCTTCTGAGTGACCCCGATGTTCAGGGTTGGGTGATCTATTTCGCTCATGAGCCTGTAGGGTTCCTGTCATTGACCGGGCTGCTTGGTCCGAATCAGCGGGCAGAATGGGGCTGGTATGTGGCCTCTGCGGTCGCACGTGGGCGAGGCGTCGGCAGGGCAGCTCAGGTCTTAGGCTTGGATATTGCCTTTAGTGACTATGGGCTGGAGCGGGTTTGGGCTCAGGTTTTAGCCGATAATGACGCCGCGTTGCGGGCCCAAGGCGCTGCGGGGTTCCGCCGAGAAGGTTATTTGCGAAATCATCTGTTTAAGGCCGATCGTTTCCACGACGTCGTCATTCTGGGTGTGCTCGCAAATGAGTGGCAAGAGAGCCGAGAAAGGCTTATAAACAATCTCGTTAGAACGGGGTTGTTGGAGCGTTAACTGGTCCGCAGCCGCGACGTGGTTAATACTTTTTTACACCTTTGCGTTCACGCTAGAGATGCAAAATGCATCCGGGGTAAATCTCTTGATCGGTATCGATTCAAGTCTGTTGACCGCCTACTACCAATCTCTCGGCGGAGGGACGGGTACAGCAGGGTCGAATACTGCCCAAAGTCAAAGCGGAACGACCTCCACCGCTAGTAACGGCAAATCCAAAGCCGTTTTGCCGATTGCGCCTTGGGAACCGAGATCTCAGCTTCTCCGTGCGCCTGACCTCGTTAAGAAGGCCTTAGACGGCCGCTCCTTGGTTGACACAAACGGACTTCAGTCAAGCGGTGCGGATCCCGCCAGCGACTATGGCAAGCTGTTTGCCCTGTATCAGGGGCTTAGCGGCCTCACAGGTTTGGTCGATAGCATCCAAGCGAAGAACATTTCTGCCACCGAAAAGGCTAAGATCACAACCGTATTCAACAAGGGACAGGCTGATATTTCGGCCTATGTCGATAGCCTAAAGTTGGACGCCATGTCCTTGACTAGGGGGGCGGCGACGTCAACCGCAAGAACATCTGCAGGCGTGCATCGCTCGAACACCTCCTACACGACAGCACCGCTGCACACCGGAACAGCAACCGAGTCTGTGAAGGCATTCGAAGGGCCAATCGCCTTCGACGTTGCGGTCAAGGGCGTAAACACCACCAAGAACGTGCATATTGACCTTGCGGGGATGGGGGCGACCACACGCTCCATCAACGAGGTCGTTGCCTATATTAATAGCCAACTCAAGGCCCAGAATATCGCGACCCGCTTCGAGAAGTTGAGTATTCCGGCCGAGCCCAAGACCATTCAGTCCAACGGCAAGACCGTGACCTTGCCCGCAGGGAGCCCCTCTTGGTCGCTCAAGATCAAGGGTGATGTCGGAGAACTCTTAACCTTCACGACGACTGACAACGCGGATGCCGTCTATTTGACCCAAACCGCCGGTGTAACGTCGCCGGTCTCTACGGCAAAGCCGGTTCCTGGGGTTACGCCGCCAAAGCCGACTTTCAGTCAGCAAGAGCTGTTGAAATTTCAAACTGACCTTACCACAGCCACGCCGCCACCCGACGCTTTGCACCGGATAGGCGAGACAAACTATGTCGACGACCTCGTTTATAAAAAGGCTTTAGGGCCTGAGATTACGGCTATTCATGCCTCGCAAACGGCGGCGGATGGTTCGGTCTATATGCTGGCCGATATCAAGGCCGCGGTTGGCGATCAAACCATCAAGGGCAGCGGGGACGTTGCGCTAATAAAGTACGATTCCGCTGGTAATGTGATCTACACGCGGACCCTTGGTGCCGGAGACAAGGCTTCGGGCTTGGCAATGAGTGTCAGCTCGGACGGGAAGGTGGCCATCGCCGGTTCTGTTACGGGCGTCCTTTCGGGGGCAACTAACGGTGCAGGTTTGGTGGCCGACGGCGTGACGACAGCGCCAACTTCAACCCTGACCAAGACGCCGACGCCGACAGCCGATAGTTTCGTCACGTTGTTCGACGCTCAGGGACAGGAAAGTTGGACCATGCGCCGCGGCGTGACCGCCGATGATGAGGCCACGGCGGTAGCCTTTGCAGCGAACGGTTCCGTCTATGTTGCCGGGCGGACCAAAAGTGCCTTTTCCGGGAACGCTGCGGCCGGTGGCTGGGATAACTACATTCAAGGCTACGGTTCAAACGGCGCTGCAGTGCCTAAAACCGTCTTTAAATTTACGGAACAGTTTGGAAGCTCTGGGGACGATCGTCCAGCCTCGATGATTGTCGATGGATCAAGTCTGTTGGTCGGCTCGAGAGAAAACGGCCGCGCCGTCCTTCGCCGATTTGACATTCAAGCCACAGGCGCGCCCACCTTAGCGGCGACACGTGATCTCGGCGATCTAATGGGCGGCGACCTCACAGGTATCGCCCTTGATGGTACCAATCTGGTCGCGGTCGGCTCCAGTTCGAACCCGGCGCTTTCGGGTGCTACGGTGTCTCGGGCTGCGTCGGGAGGACAAGATGCCTTTGCGATTAGCCTGTCCAAAGATCTTGTCGCTAGCAGTTCGGATCGGATCGCCTTCCTCGGTGGAGCGGGGCAGGACAAGGCGACCGCGATGACGGTCACTAATGGCAAGCTTTGGCTGACGGGGACCTCGACCGCGGCCATTGATGGCGCGGCCCAGATGGGAACTAAGGACGGTTTCGTCTCCCGCTTTGATATTTCAACCGGCACTCAGGAATGGACACGTCGTTTCACGGCAAAGGATAAGTCAGCAATCCCAAGCTCGATCGCGGTTGCTTCCGGCGGAGCTTCGGTGCTTGACCGGCTTGGCTTGCCCAGTGGTCAGATCGCCTATTCAGACTCAACCCTATTGACGTCAGCAACCTCGGTGCGCGCTGGCGACCAGTTTAGAATTCGGACACAAGAGGGCGGTCCTACGACCACCATTACTATCCTGCCGACCGATACGATGAAGACCCTGCAGGCTCGTTTGTCATCCAAATTTGGCAGTCAGGCGAAGGTCACTGTGTCCGGCGCGCTCGGCGTAGATAAGTTATCCATCACCTATGCCAGCAGCCGTAGCAGTGTTGAATTGCTAGCCGGCCCATCGGGCAAGGATGCCCTAGAAGGGCTCGGTTTGGCCGAAGGTCAGATCAGAAGCTATGCCTATGACAAGACCGTAAATCAGTACACCTATGGCTTGAAACTCGACCGCGACCTCAAAATCGATACGCCTGAATCGATCAAGGCGACGACAGAAGACATACAAACCGCCATGTCGACGATCCGCACGGCGTTCAGAGCCATTGCCACAGGCTTGAACCCAACCGAAACAGCGGCTCAAGCTGCCAAGGAAGCTAAGGTTCAGAAAACCCAGACCGCAGTGCCGGCCTATCTTACCAAGCAAATGGCGAACTATCAGGCGGGCCTCAATCGACTAACCGGCGGTGGATAAGGTTGGCGTAGCGACTTGAAACCTTCGCAATGACGGCGTAGCGATCGTCCATGAGGTTTAATCGAAATCCACGAATCGTTTTGGCCATCGGTGCGGGACTTGCGTTGGTCGCAGGGCTTGCAATCGGTCTGTTCATCATGATGCGCGACCATGGGTCCAACAGCCCACCACCGGCCTCTAAGGGTGGGTTGGTTGTTGAGATGGGTTCGGTTGATGAGGCTCCTTCGGCGAATGGTCGGCAATTGCGCTGTTTCGTTCAAGGTCAGTTCGTCGGTATGGCCAGCCTTGTCCAATGTGCCAAAAAGAACGGGGTTTCCACCCAAGGGCTAGATGTCGGCCTAGATGCCAACGGCGCGCTGGCGGCGGCGAATGGGGCAGGGGTGGTGGTAACGCCGCTCGCACCGGAGCAGATTAAGGATCAGATCACAGATACAGTCTTGGGCCCTCCAGCTGAGGCCAAGGCGGTCGAGACTGGCGATGGTAAAAAGCCAGCGGTCGCGGCCTGCATGCGATTTGCTTCGGGCGAATGGCGCAAGGTTGGCGATGACCTTGAACTTAACAGCTGTGCCCGGACCCTTTTTGACGGAAAGTGCGAAAAGGACGGATCAGCGAGCTATGGCCGCTGGGGAACTCAAACCCTTCGCCTGGTTCCTGGCAAGGTCGAGCAATCGCCTGATAACAAGAGTTTCGCCATTCTGGTTGAGCAAACCATGCCAGGATGTCACCTGCCTTAGGGGGCGTTTTTCCCAGAGGGTACAATCGATATTGGCGAGGAATGGTCGTTCAACAATGAAGCACGTTCATCTCGTTGCATTAGCGACCTTGGCGTCGATAATCGGCCTGTCCCTTTCGGGCTGTACCAAACAGATTGATGCCCCGCTCGAGCGCGGGGCCTGTTGGCATGCGGTTCCAATGTCCGATGGCACCATCAAGTTCAATGATCTCGCCAAGAACCAGCCGACCATCGAGGCCTGCGCGGCTCGCCTCGAAGATATGCGGTTAAAGTTCAAAGCCTTGGGGTCGCAGCAGACCTTTATGCTGGGGGCCTATCAGGGAAATTACCTGTTCCTTCAGCCAGAAGGCGTTTTTACGTCTCGCACCTACAAGGGGAATCGCTATTTGGTCCTTGTGCGTACCGGTGATGGGCGATTGGCCAAGATTGGCGAGATGCCATTGCAATAGGCTCTGTTTCGAGTCACTGTGAACGGAACAAGAACATTTATCAGGCGCTGCGACGGAGCAGCCACATAAGCGGGGGTCCCCATGGCGGGAAGTGTCAATAAGGTCATTCTGGTCGGTAATCTGGGCAAGGATCCTGAAATCCGTACGCTGAATTCGGGCGATCGCGTGGCCAACTTGACGGTCGCAACCTCAGAAACCTGGCGCGATAAGTCATCTGGCGAGCGCAAGGAAAAGACCGAGTGGCACCGTGTGGTGATCTTCAACGACAACCTGGTCAAGGTGGCCGAGAATTTCCTTCGCAAGGGTGCCAAGGTCTATCTCGAGGGCTCGCTCCAAACCCGCAAATGGACCGATCAATCGGGCGCTGAAAAGTTCTCGACCGAAATCATCCTGCAAAAATATCGCGGCGAACTGACCATGCTCGATGGCAAGGCTGGCGGCGGCGCAGGCGCGGATGATCGCGATGATGGCTATTCTAGCGGCGGCGGCTATGCCCCATCGGGTCGCGCGGCTCAGCCCTCTGGCCCACGCGAGAGCTTCTCGGCGGATCTGGACGACGAAATCCCGTTCTAGGAGCAG
Source organism: uncultured Caulobacteraceae bacterium (assembly GCA_937952995.1). Taxonomy (GTDB): domain Bacteria; phylum Pseudomonadota; class Alphaproteobacteria; order Caulobacterales; family Caulobacteraceae; genus CAISGS01. The sequence goes on along the minus strand of CALFYB010000262.1, from coordinate 271 downwards.
GCTGAGTGGTTAAACCTGCGGCAGGCTCACCCCTGCTGCCCCTTGAATGGGCCGCGATCGTCGGCATCGTTCTGGTTTGGGGCGTCAACAATATCGCAGCCAAATATATGACCCACTACATCCCGCCCATCTTCATGGGCGGGGTGCGGTTTGCGGTCGCGCTTCTATTTCTGTTTCCATTTATCAAGCCGCCGTTCCCTGATCCCAAACGGCTCCTAGTTATCTTACTGCTGATTGGCCCGCTGAATGCGGGTCTTATCTATCTTGGCTT
>CALFYB010000261.1 GCA_937952995.1 uncultured Caulobacteraceae bacterium | reverse complement strand
GCACCCCGGAAAACAGCGAATAGCTGTGGCTCGACAGGGGCGAGACCGGCACGGCCAAATTATCGACGATGTGGAGCATGGCCACAGTGACGATGAAGGCCAGATAGAACCAGTTGGCCACATAGATGTGCGGCTCCCTGCGTTTCCAGATCGTGCCGAGGAACACCAGCAGATAGGTCACCCACACAATGGTCAGCCAGATATCGACATACCATTCGGGCTCGGCATATTCGCGGCTCTGGGTCACGCCCATCAGATAACCGGTCGCGGCTAAGACGATGAACAGCTGATAGCCCCAGAACACCACCCACGGAGCGATGCCCCCGGCCAGCCGCGCCTTGCAGGTGCGCTGAACCACATAGAAGGAGGTGGCGATCAGGACGTTGCCGCCAAAGGCGAAGATCACGGCTGAGGTGTGAAGCGGCCGCAAACGGCCAAAGTTTAGCCAGCCAAATTCGGGGAAATAGAACAGGTTGGGCCAAGACAGCTGCGAGGCGATGACCACCCCGACCAGCATGCCTACGACGCCCCAGAACAGCGAGGCAATCACACCGGCGCGGATGACGCCGTCCTCATATTTGTCGTCGCTCTGAACAAAGCGGCCCGCCGAAATGCCGATGACCAGCACCGCCAAGGCGACCGTAAAGGCGGCCATGAAGATATAGGCGTGAACCATAAATCTTGGGTCAGGCGTTCGAGCCGCCATGAAGATGGTGACGATGACACCTATGCCCAACAGGCCGGCGAGGAGGCCTGCGCCGGAGGTAGGTGTGCCTTTGGGCCCGTCGATTGCCGCCATTGTGCTCCCCAGCCATGCGAAAGACTGACGCCAAGCGACAGCCGATATAACCACATTTCACGTAAGGGTACTTAAAGCTATTCGACGAGTTGTCGCACGTGTGGCTTTAGCCGCATTGACCGTTCTTCGGTGCGCCTCGATGCGAGCGTCCATTTGACACGCTGTGCGCGGTCATCCGCGCCCCTAGGATGGCGCACGGGTTTCGGGCGTCTATGACGCCGATGTCGGAAGGCAAAGGAGAGCGCTCATGCGGACGGGTCTAGCCGTAGGACTTTTGACCGGTGGCGTAATCTGCGCAGCCACCGCTTTGGTGGGCGCTGCGTCCGACGCCGCGTCTATAGGCTGGTGCTTGGCAACTCCCTCGGGGGTTTGGCTATCCATGATGGGGCACTGTCCATGGTGTTACAGCGCGTTGGCCCTTACCGCAGCCTCGGCTGCTATTTGGCCACAGACCATCCGAGCGCCCATCCGGGCACCTATTTGATTGTCTATCAAAATTTAGGCCCATCAAAATTTTAGGCCCTGAACGGTGAGGTTCAGGGCCTATCTATTTTCGCGTCAGAGACGGGAGAGGTCTAGAACTCTTCCCAACCCTCGTCAGATGCCGCAGCAGCGGCCTTACGCGCAGGGGCTGGCGCGGCGGGGGCGGGGCGGCTAGCGAAGGTCGTCGTCGGACGAGCAGCAGGGCGCGATGGTGCGCGGCTGCTGGCTAGGATCGCCGCCTCTCCATAGTTGAAGCGGCCAATGAGGGCCTGAAGATTGGTCGTCTCGTCGGCCAACTGTCGGCTTGCCGCCGTCGATTGCTCGACCATTGCGGCGTTTTGCTGGGTGACCTGATCCATCTGCAAGACGGTCGTGTTGACCTCCTGCAGGCCGATCGATTGCTCTTCTGCAGAGGCGGCGATCTGGGAGACCAGCTCATTGATCTCGGCCACCTCTTCGACGATCCGCTTCAAGGCTTGGCCGGTCTGACCGACCAGATCCACACCCTCCGCAACTTGGCGAGAACTGTCGCTGATCAGGCCCTTGATCTCTTTGGCCGCCTCGGCGGAGCGCTGAGCCAAGGCCCGCACTTCGGAGGCGACGACGGCAAAGCCCCGGCCCGCATCCCCAGCTCGCGCAGCCTCGACCCCGGCGTTCAGGGCCAAGAGGTTGGTTTGGAAGGCAATCTCGTCGATGACGCCGATGATTTGGGTAATTTGACGAGAAGAGGATTCAATCTCGCTCATCGCCGCAACGGCTTGGCTAACGATCACGCCGGACTGTTCAGCGCCAGTCTTAGCGGAATTGACCGCCCGCTTGGCTTGGATCGCCCCTTCGGATGCACGGCGCACAGTCGAGGTAATTTCACCCAGAGCGGCGGCAGCCTCTTCCAAGCTCGCTGCTTGGTTTTCGGTGCGGCGCGACAGGTCGTCCGAGGCCATCGAGATTTCGGTAGTGCCGGATCGAATTCCGTCTGAGGCCTGACCGATCACAGACATGGTGTTCTGGAGTTGCTCCATGGCACCGTTAAAGTCTTCTTGGAGTTGGGTATATTGCGGCGCGAATTTCTGGGTCAGGCGGGTGGTGAGATCACCGTTCGACAGGTCCGCCAGCGCCTTGGCTAAGGCTTCTACCAGTGCAGTCTGTTGCCGCTCGGCCTCGGCGAGGGCGGCTTCCTTGGCCTTGCGCTCTTCATCCAGCGACTCGATGTAGATCGAGATGCTGAAATCCATATCCAGCATGACCGCCTTCATCAGGGCTACTAGGGGGTCGGCCAGATCGGCGTCCTTTGTCGGCTTGGTCAGCAAACCAGCTTTCGGCAGGCGCTCTTTGATAACCGTTCGGATCAGCTGTTCGGTGATCAGCGCATAGCCGCCGATGTACCAGCGGGGATCTAGGCCAATTCGCGCATGGATCTGGCCGATGGTGCGAACGCTGCGCACATAGTCGTCATTGAACTCGCCGGAAGAGATATTGCCCCAGTGCCTTTGCTGACGCGAACCGGCGCTTTCGATCGCGCGGTCATCGCTGAAGAAGCGCTTCACCTCAGGGTACTGGCGCAGTTGGCCATAGAATATGTTCAGTGCGCCAGGCAGAGCCTTTTCAACAATAGGTTTGATCGACCGCAAGGCGCGCGTGCTTGGCTCATCAAGCCGCATGAAGCTCATACGTTGATTGAGGTCGTAATTGGTGCTCATGGCGAAGGCCCCTGGTTCCCAGCATGGCTGGTGAGATCACGGTCGTTTATTCCTACTATCGTTTAGTTGATTAAAACTCAGTAAATCTCGAAATTTCAAAACCTTTGACTATCTTCTGGAGAAATTTTTCATGATCGATTTTAGTAAATCTCCGAACAATATAAAACTATTCAATCACACATGTTCGGTAAATATTTAAACTGTAGCCGGTAATTGGCGGTAATTTATGAATATTCATGACAAATAAATACAATAATTATTTTCGTTTTATGAAATTTTATGCGTTTTCGTTTGGGGCGGTATCATTATTTTAGCGATAAATAATATGATAATGTGGTTCTTTGTTGACGCTTCTTAAACGGCCAAAAGGGGCGGCCAGCTTTCGCCAGACCGCCCCTCGAAGTGCAAACCAGGGTTACCGATTCACCTGCCGGCTACCCCTACTTGAAAAGACTCAGCATAATTTGGGTCGATGAGTTGGCAATGGCCAAGGCCTGCACGCCGAGCTGTTGGCGTGTCTGCAGGGATTGTATCTTGGCACTTTCCTTGGCCAGATCGGCGTCTACGAGGTTTCCAACCCCGGCATCGATGCTGTCTTGCAGCTTGTTGATGAAGGTCAGGTGCATATCCAAGGCCTTTGACCCGGTTCCGAGCTTCGACAGTGCGGTGCTGACCTTGCCGATCGCGGTGTTAACCGTGGCAATCATAGCCAAGGCGGTAGAGGCCGTGTTGGACTGAAGGCTCGCGGTGCTACCGATGCCCGTCAGGTTCGTGCTGCCCAGCGCCAAGGATTGCGCCGAAACGGTCAGGCGGTTGGTCCCAGAAGCATTGGCTAGCGCAAAGATGCTCGACCCACCGGTCTTGATCATGTTCGAGCCGTTGAATTCGGCATTGTCGACCGTCTTGCCGATTTGGTCGCGCAAGGCTTTGAAGTCCACATTCAGGGCTTCGCGGCTGGCCGTGTCCAGCGTGGTATCGGAGGCGGCAAGCGCCTTTTCTTTCATTTGCAGCAGCAGATCCGAAATCGAACCGGCGGCGGCCATCGCGACGTCGATGGTGGATTGCCCGCGCTGCAAGGAGTCGCGAACGGCATTCAAAGAGCGGGAATTGGCACGCATCGACTGCGCGATGGCCCAAGTCGAGCCGTTGTCTTTGGCGCTGTCGACCTTGTGACCAGTTGAAATGCGGGTTTGGCTTACGCCCAGCTCAGTGCCGGTTGCGTTCAGATTTTGCAGAGCAATCATTGCCTGCGAGTTCGTGTTAACGCTGTTCAGCGCCATGACGATGTTCCTTCTTCGAGGTGTCCGGGCTCATTTTAAGTCCGGGGGCATTTTGCCCTATGGCAGGACCAGCAGCTCAACTCGAAAGTTATCGCTACTGTCCAGTACCTCGAGAGCTATCATAAGCTATCGAAAATGCGCAAGTCTAAAATTACGAGTTTTTGCAAAAAAGTTTGAGGTCGCTGACCTTGTGAATCTCGACCCAAGAAAGCTCATCTTCGTCCGCATTGGTATAGCTATAGACCACCAACACATCGGTTCGTCCGGGCGATGAAACTCGGTATATCTGATTGAAACTAAACATATCTCCGACCCGGCACTGCAAGCGCGGGTTCAGGGGCGCGCTAGCGAAGACCTGTTCGGCGGTGAACAGGCAGCCCGAGTAGAAGATGCCAAAACAGCCCTTTCCGGGCATGCCTGGGGAAATTTCGATCCAGCGAGGTCCAAGGGACATGGGCTGGTCAGTCATCAGCTTTAGGGTCCAACCCGCCTCGCGTCTGCGACGTCGCAGTGCCACCGGCGCGGTGCCTTGGGTATGAATGCGCGCCAAAGCTTGACGCATAAAGTCACCTTGCTGGGTGCGGCCGGGCTTGTCTGACAGCCAGATAACCGAAGATGCTAGGTCTGGCTCCCAGTCAAAGCGGGTTCCCGACTTCGGCATGAGGTCGACAATGAGGTCCGACATCTCAACGGCGGGCTGGCGTGTCAGAAGGGGTTTTTGGAGCCGGGCAATATGGTCTTTCAACCCATGTGACGGCGCGGCTAGGGCGGGTGCCGATGACAGACCCGCCATGAGGATCAATAGGGATCCAAGCAAAGATGCGCCAAGACGATCTCTCACGGCATTCGCTTCTGAAACGGCACTACGAGATTGCGCAAATCGCCCTTCAGTATGGCTAGGCAGGTGGTGTTGGAGCGGGCAGAGGGAATCGAACCCTCACGACAAGCTTGGGAAGCTCGCAGGCTACCACTACATCATGCCCGCCTGATGGGTCTTCTAGACAATCCCATCTTGCTTGTCAGCAACCGGTTTTGTTGACGAGACGATCTGACCGGCGCACGATCATAAAAACACCATCCTATGGAGACGCGCCATGGCTGACGGCCATTCCCCCTCGACTGAATCCGCCAAGTTCCACGCCATGACGGAAGGCACAGCCGAAGACTGGGCCATTATCGGTAAGTCCATGGGCCCCTTTGTTCGTGATCTGCCCAATCGGGTCCTGTCGCACCTGAAGATGCTTGATGGCGATTGCGGTGGTTTTGCTGTGGATCGGCTAGAGCACAGCCTGCAAACCGCGACCCGCGCCTTTAAGGATGGCCGCGACGAGGAATATGTCATCTGCGCCCTATTGCACGATATGGGCGACATTCTTGGCCCGCGTAATCATGCCGACATCGCTGCCGCTATTCTCAAGCCCTTTGTGAGCGAGCAGAACCATTGGATGGTCGAGCAGCACGGCATTTTCCAAGGCTATTATTTCTTCCATTATATCGGTTTGGACCGCGAGGCCCGTGAGCAGCATCGTGGTCATCCGGCTTTTGAGCACACCGCTCAGTTCTGCCATCTCTACGATCAGGCTGCCTTCGATCCGGCCTATGAGAGCATGCCCTTGAGTGCCTTCGAGCCAATGGTGCAGCGGGTGTTCTCGACCGTAAAACGCTCGATCTACGTGAAGTCTGAAGCGTAACATCAAGCACGGGCTGTAAAGCCACATCCAAGCTCTTGCGAAGCGGGCCGGTTCGGGGCAATCCCGGACCGGCTCCGCGCGGCGCTGACACATTTAAGAATTTGAGGACGGCTTATGGCCCTGCAAACGTTCGTCAATACCTTTGCCGGTAACCCGTTAGATCGGGTCAGTGATCGTCGCACCGATGAGGCCTGGTTGGCTGAAAAGCTGGCTGATCCCAGTTCCTTGGCGGTTGCCATCTGGAACGGCAAGCCGCTGGTCGAGAACGGTGCCGCGCCCAAGAGCGTTCAGATCGCTTATTTGCGCGCCAGCTTGGCCGGGGAATTGGCGGGTGGCCAAGAGCGCTTGGCCTTTATGGGCCTTTGGAAAGATACCGCCGTTTTTGCCGTTGATCTTGAAGGTGGCGCGGATCCGGCCGAAGGGCCGCTGAATGGCCTAGGCCGGTTCGAAGACCTGCGTGCAGTCGCGCCGCGCTTGCCTGCGTCCGACGCCGCCATCCTGTCGACCGCCAAAAGCCTGTTTGAATGGCGGCGTCGTCATAAATATTGCTCGGCCTGTGGTCAGCCGAGTGAAGTGCGCGAAGGGGGCTGGAAGCGGGCCTGTCCCTCTTGCAAAGGCGAGCATTTCCCGCGCACAGACCCGGTCGTCATCATGCTGCCCGTGTTCGGCGAGCGCTGCCTGCTCGGCCGTCAAGCCATCTGGCCGAAGGGCATGTTCTCAGCCCTCGCTGGGTTTCTAGAGCCGGGCGAATCGATTGAGGAGGCCTGCGCCCGCGAGGTGAAGGAAGAGTCGGGCCTAACCGCCCTTTCGGTGCGCTATCACTCCACCCAGCCTTGGCCCTATCCCTCCAGCCTGATGATTGGCTTGATCGCCGAGGTCAGCGACGATGAGGCCACGCCCGACGAGACCGAACTGGAAGAGGTGCGCTGGTTCAGCCGCGACGAGGCCGCAGCCCTGCTCAAGGGTGACCTGCCAGGCGTCTTTGCCCCGCCGCCGCTGGCGATCGCCCACACCATCCTGAAGGCGTGGGTTGAAGGGTTCTAGCCTAAGGACCGGAAGGGGTCTGCGGGATAGACGCCGAGAACCTCAAACCGGTCTGTAAAGAAGCCCAGTTCCTCGAAGGCCAGCTTCATGGCAGCGTCTTCGGGGCGGCCATCGACCTCGGCATAGAACATGGTGGCGGTGAAGGCCCCGTCCTCCATATAGCTTTCCAGCTTGCTCATATTGACGCCGTTGGTCGCGAACCCGCCGAGGGCCTTATAGAGGGCGGCGGGAAGATTGCGCACGCGGAACACGAAGCTGGTAACGCAGCGCGCCTCGCTGGGCGGAGCGGCGGGAGCTGGATCGGCCGTCATCACCAAGAAGCGCGTGGTATTGTGGGCCGCGTCCTCAATGTCCCTCTCGAGAATGTCCAGACCGTAGAGCTCTGCGGCCATGCGCGATGCAATCGCCGCTTGGGTCGGGTCGGGATTGGCAGCAAGGAAGCGCGCTGCACCGGCCGTATCGCCAACAATATGCGCGGTCAGCCCAAGCGTCCGGATCACCTTGCGACATTGGGCGAGCGCCATCACGTGGCTCGATACTTCGCGCACCTGACCTAGGCTGACGCCGCGATTGGCCAGCAATTGATGGTGAATGGCCATGAACCGCTCACCGATGATCTTCAGGCCGGATGATGGCAGTAGGTGGTGGACATCAGCCACGCGCCCGGCAACAGAATTTTCGACCGGGATCATGGCCAGCGTACAGGCCCCGCTGCGCACCGCCTCGAAGGCTTCGTCAAAGGTCGGGCAGGGCACGGCCTCATAGCCCGGAAAATGCAGCGAGCAGGCTTCGTGGCTGTTAGCGCCGAGTTCGCCTTGGAAGGCGATCTTTGGAAGGGACGTCATGGGCGACTGATCCGGTTAGAGTTTGGCTGCGAAAGCACAGGCGGCCTCGAGGTCCGAAGGGGTATCCACCGAGATGGGGAAACTGTCCACCGCCGAGGCCCAGATCGACAGGCCCATCTCGAGCGCCCGAAGCTGTTCTAGCCGCTCCAACCGTTCCAATGGCGAGGGTGAGGCGGCGTTGAAACGCAGCAAGGCCTCGCGGCGATAGGCATAGATGCCGATGTGGAGCCAGACCGGCGCGTCGCCATAGAGGGTCGAGCGCGTAAAATAGAGGGCGCGCCCACGACGATGGTCTGCGTCCATCGCGACGATGGCTTTAGGCAGGTCCGGGTCGGTGCGATCGGCCAATTTGGTTTCCGGCGCGACCAAGGTGGCGATGTCGCAAGTCGGCTCGGCGGCTAGAAGGTCTGTGCAGGAGGAGAGGGCGCTGGGTGGGATAAACGGGATGTCGCCCTGAAGGTTCACCACCACATCATGCGCGCCCTTGGGGTCCAGCACGTCGAGGGCTGCGAGGATCCTGTCAGAGCCCGAGGGTAGGTTCGGATCGGTTAGGACCGCCCGGCCGCCTGCGGCCTCAACCGCATCGACGATGGCCTGATCGCCTGCCGCGACAGCAACCGGTCCCGCCATAGCCGCTTCGGCTTGCCGCAGGACCCGAACGATCATCGGCACCCCGCCAATCATGGCTAGGGGCTTGCCCGGAAGTCGGGTGGCAGCGAGTCGGGCGGGGATAATGATGATCGGGTTCATAGCCAAAATTCCGAAACCTTAGGGATGGTCCACATCTTCTATTGAAATCGTACCAAACACAGCGGTATTTGCGACCAATTGGCGCGGCTCATGGACCTGTCGCTCTGACGGGCCATTTGGAACGTTGCACGAGCGGCGGTAGCGTGTAAGAGACGCAAACGCAAGAACAGGGCTTGGATTCCCTTCAGGGACCGTTGCCTGCTGAGAGGGCTTACGAAAGAACATGAGCGACCTGGGGTTTAACAAGATCGCTGGCGCCGTTTTGGCGACTGGACTGGCCATTGTCGGCCTCAAAGAATTGACGAGCATCGTCTATAAGGTCGAGCCCGCTGAAAAGCCCGGCTATGCCATCACCATCGCCGAAGAGGCCGGTGAAGGTGGCGCGGCCGTTGCCGAAGTGCCGATCGATTGGGGTACGGTTCTGCCGACCGCCGATATCGCTGCGGGCGAGGCCGTCGCCAAGAAGTGCGCCTCTTGCCACAGCTTCAATCAGGGCGGTGCCACGATGGTCGGTCCAAACCTTTACGGTGTTGTTGGTCATAAGCCCGGTAGCCACGCAGGCATGGCCTATTCTGACGGTATGAAGGCCTTTGGCGAAAAGACCCCGGCTTGGGACTATGAGCACCTGAACGCGTTCCTCACAGGCCCACAAAAATATATCGCAGGCACCAAGATGTCGTTCGTCGGCCTGAAGAAGCCCGAAGATCGCATCAATATGATTGCCTATCTGCATAGCCTCGGCTCGACCTTGCCGATCCCGGCTCCTGCCCCTGCGGCAGCCGCCGCACCAGCAGCAGCTCCTGCAGCAGACGCTGCCGCGGCTCCCGCCGCAGCAGCAGCGCCAGCAGCAAAGCCTGCGGCCTAATTGATCTGATCTAGCCTTTCGTCAGCCCTCAGGGTCGGCGAAAGGCGGTCGGATAACCACTCCCCGCCGCCTCAATCCGTCTGATCGCGCCATCGAGCGGTTCGCTTTCGACGGCCATATGGTGGGCATTGGCATGTAACAGGGTGACCGCATCCTGCATTAGCCCCACATGCCCCTTCCAGAACACCAGATCGCCACGTCGTAAGGCGGTTCCATCAATCGATGTACCGATCTGCGCCATCTGCATGTCGGTATCGCGCGGACAGGCTAGCCCGCAGGCATAGAAGGCCTGCTGGACCAGTCCCGAACAGTCCAGCCCAAGGCTTTCGCGTCCCCCCCACTGATAGGGTGCCCCCAAGAACCGTTCGGCGACGGCTACAGGATCGGTTTCAAACTGGCCGATGGGCGCAAGCTGGCTCTCGACGAACCAACCGGCTCGCGCCGTGCGGACGAACCGCCCTTCTCGCGCTTCCACTGTTACCAGCGCATTGAGACTGTAGAGGCCCATAGGAGCCGACTTGATGGACGGCTCGCTAAAGCCGTAGGTCCGAAGGGCGCTGACCCTGTGGGTCGGTCTAAGGACCGGTGCCGAGAGGGCATCGAGGGCGACATAGCCGACATAGCCATCGCGGTGGGCCTGCCCCCAGCCAAAACCATCGATCTCGGCCAAGAGGTCAAACCCTTCGCCAAAGATCATCTGGTCCCACTGTTCGGCGTCGCCCACGGGCGCAGCACGGATGGGCACAACAGCGGCGCTCACCTGCATGGGGACGGGGGCCTGATAAGACTTGGCCGCGACGAGCCCCTGTAGGGCCACGGATGCGACATCGCCGCGAAGTGCGGTGACCCGAGGATCAAAGGCCGTGCTCATAGATAGCGGCTCTTGATCATCGCCAAGAGGGCGCGGATGGCCTGGGCCTCGCCGCCGCTGGGAAAGCCGGGACGGTTGCGTGGGTTCCAGGCAAATATGTCCAGATGGACCCAGGCCCCTTCGGGTGCGAACCGTTGCAGGAAGAGCGCTGCGGTGACTGATCCCGCTTGGGCCCAGCCGTCGGGATCGTTCTTGATGTCGGCAATATCGCTGTCCAGAGCGGGCCGATAGCCGTCCCAAAGCGGCATGCGCCAGAGGGGATCGGCGGTCAGGTGCGCCGCCTCTGCGATCTGAGCCGCGAGACCATCATCTGGCGTATAGAAGGGGATCACCTGTGGGCCCAGCGCCACGCGGGCGGCACCGGTTAGGGTGGCCATGTCGATGGTCAGGTCGGGCGTAAGCTCGCAGGCGCGGGTCAGGGCGTCGGCGAGGATCAGGCGCCCCTCCGCATCCGTATTACCAACCTCGATCGATAGGCCCTTGCGCGAGGCCAGAACATCACCGGGACGCATCGCATCTCCGGAAATGGCATTTTCGACGACCGGCACCAGTAGGGTCAGCCGAACCGCAAGTCCGAGGCTCATGATCATTTGGCCAAGCGCCAAGGCGTGGGCCGCGCCGCCCATATCCTTCTTCATCAACCTCATGCCCGCCGAGGGCTTCATGTCGAGGCCGCCGGTATCAAAGACCACGCCCTTGCCGATGATGCAGATGTGCGGGTGATCGGGCTTACCCCAACCGATCTCGATCATTCGGGGGGCGCGGGCAGGATCGGCGGCGCGGCCTACAGCATGGACGGCTGGATAGTTTTGGGTCAGCAGGTCTGAGCCGGTGATGACGCTGATCGTGGCACTATGGGTCTTAGCCAGATCGCGAGCGATGGTCTCGATCTCGACCGGGCCCATATCGTTGGCTGGCGTGTTGACCATGTCTTTGGCCAGGGTGCAGGCCTCTGCGATGGCGCTGATCTCGGCGACATCAACACCCTGCGCCACAATCAAACGCGCCTTAGGTCGCGACTTGGTCGATTTGTAGCGCGTAAACCCATAGAGGCCGAGTAACCAGGCCAAGGCGATGGCGGTTGGGCTATGGCCGGCGGGGGCCGAGGCCACTTGGTACTGACCTTCTGGGAGCTTCGTCGCTAAGCCGCGAAAGGCCATGCTATCCAAGGCGCTGACCCCTTTTGGGGCCGCGCCCAAACCAAAGAGAACGCAATCGATCTGACCGTCCGGCAGCGGAACGATCAGCACCTCGCCGGCCCGGCCTTTAAAACCAGAAATGTCAGCGAAACGGCGCATCGCGTCGGGGCGCTGGTCCAGAAAAGCCGAAAGGTCAGCCTCATAAAGGGCATGGATAGGCAGAACGACGCCCTCTTGGGCCGTGGACAGCAGGTCAGACATGCAAAACCTTTACAGACAAGATCAATCGAAAACCCGCTTGGGTTAACACTTAATTGAACGCACTTAGAGATAGTGATCGGAGCATTCGAAGGATGTTACCTCTCATGTGTCCCACACGCACCCCCCTCGCAAGCCCTAGGCCGCATCAGATCGCGGTAGCGGCGGGATTGACTGTAATCTTGGGGTTAAGCCTTGCTGTTCCGGCCGTCGTTTGGGCATCTGAACCGGCAGTTCCCACCCCATCCATCGCGAAGCCTATTGCCAAGGATGCTCCGGCCAAGCCCGCGCCCAATGCCCGGGCAACGGCGAAAGATCGCCAGCAGGCCGACCGGCTCGATCCCTTGGCCCGAGCAGGGTTCTGGGCGCAGCAATATGGTCTGGATGAGACCGACCTAGAGGCGGGAACCCGTCTTGCAGCCGCCTTGCGGGGTCTTGGCCAATATGATGAGGCAGTAGAGACAGCCAAGCAGGTCTTGGTGTCCGATCCCAAGGCTTATGATGCGCTGATGGAATGCGCGCGGGCCTATACGGCGTCGGGTCAGGGGTTCTATGCCATCGATCTGGCGAAACAGGCAGCAGCCCTGAAACCTAGGGACTGGCGGCCCTTGTCTCTGCTTGGCGCGGCCTATGAACAGGTTGGCCGGGATGCTGATGCCATCGGTGCCTATGTGCAGGCCCTTAAACTATCGCGAGACAATCCGGCGGTCCTGTCCAATCTGGCCCTCTACTACGCAGGCAGGGGTGATTATGGCCGCGCCGAGGGCCTGCTGCGTAAGGCGGTGAGCCAGCCCGGGGCGACCATACAGATCCATCAAAATCTTAGTTTGGTGCTGGGCTATCAGGGCAAGATTGGAGAGGCCGAAAAGATCTTACGCGAGACCCTACCTCCCGCCCTGGCTGATAATAATCTGGCCTATCTGAAAGCCGTCTCAAGCCTGACACCTCGGCCTTGAGACGGCCTACTGTTTGCCCAACAACTCCTGAACCTTGATGATCGCCGGGCCGAGTATCACTGTGAACAGGACCGGCAAGAAGAACAGGATCATCGGCACCGTCAGCTGGGCGGGCAAGGCGGCTGCCTTCTTCTCGGCTGCCGAAAGGCGCAGTTCGCGATTTTCTTTGGCCATGACCCGCAAGGCATTGCCCAGCGGTGTGCCATAGCGCTCGGCCTGGATCATGGCCGTTGTCACCGACTTGATGCCTGGATGGTTGACCCGCTTGGCAAGCCCCTCATAGGCCATCCGCCGCTCAGGCAGGAAGCTCAACTCGGCGACGAGCAAGATCAGTTCTTCGGCGAGCGCGATGGAGGTCGGGCCAATCTCTTGTCCAACCTTTTGCATCGCGACCTCAATGGACATCCCGGACTCCACGCAGATCAGCAGCAGGTCCAAAGCATCAGGCCAGGCCGCAATGATGACGTCCCGCCGCTTGGTCGCGGCATTGGTGATGTAGAGGTTGGGCAGATAGAACCCGACAGTCAGCGATCCCAAACAGGCGCAAATCTTGGTCAGGGTTGGCAGCCCGAAACCGTGGATGAAAAACAGATAGAAACTAACGAAACCTGCCGAAATGAAGGGCATGGAAAACCGAAAGAAATAGAAGGTCGTGACCGGACGAAGCCCGCGAAAGCCTGCGCCCGCAAGATTTTCGATGACCTTGGGATCTTCGAGCAAGCGCCGCAAATTGAGCGCGTCGACCACCCCTTTGAAAAAACCCTCGTCCGTGTGGCGCAAACTCGAGCGGCTCTTTTTGGCCAGCGCCTCGCGGCTTTGACGGCGCAGATCCTCCCGTTGGCGAGTGACCAACTTCATGCGCTTTTCCAGTGTGCCGCGCCCAAAAAGTGGTGAGGACAGGGTCAGGATCGTCGCGAAGGTCATAATGCCCACAAGGGCTGTGAGCATGTTGTTGGGGTCTAGAACCGTCTCGGCAAAACTCATAACGGCCCCTAAATCTGAAAATTGATCATTCGGCGCATCACGAAAATGCCGAGCGACATCCAAATCAGGCCACCAAGCAACATCAGTTGTCCCTTGGGCACGGTGAACATCAGCGACATGTAGGCCGGAGAAGTGACGCTGATCAGGATGATCACAGCGGGCGGCATGGACCCGATGATAAAGGCCGACGCCGTCGCTTCTGACGATAGGGCCTTGATCTTCTCGCGCATGAGCTTGCGGGCACGCAGAACGCTCGACAGGTTGCCTAGGGCCTCGCCCAGATTGCCGCCCGCCTTTTGCTGGATCGTTAGGACGACGGTGAAGAACCGAAGTTCTTGGGTCGGGATGCGCGCTGACATTTGCGCTAAGGCCATTTCCACCGATCCGCCCAAGGTCATGGTCTCGACCAGCCGCCGAAACTCACCCGCCAACGGCTCGGGGCATTCGTGCCCGATGATCTTTAGGCAGTCGTTCAAAGGCAGGCCCGAGCGGATACCCCGGACAATGATGTCGATGGCGTCGGGAAAGGCCTCGGTAAACTGTTTCAAGCGCCGCTTGGCGAGGGTGCCCAGCACCCACCTTGGCAAACCAAAGCCCGCAGCAAAGCCAAAGCCGAGGCAGAGGATTGGCTTCACCTTGAGCAGAAGGCTCAAGACGAGGATGCCTAGCCCAAACCCAACGCTCATAATGAGGAAATATCGAGGGGTGATCTTTAGGCCCGCCTGCTGGATCTGGGCCTCGATCGATTGGGTGGCTTTGACTTGTGCTTTGGTTTGCCCCCGCAAGGTCTTGAGCATCTGCCGCCGCCGCCCCTTGACCGGGGCCGTCCCGGCTCGCGCAAGGGAGGTTGCGGCGGCCATGGCGCTGGCGCGCTTGATCATCCGGCCACTGGGCTTACTGCCGCCCGCCAGAACGAGCCCAAGCGCCCCGACCATCGTGAAGGTCAGGATGGAGATCAAAAGGACTATGGGGGCACTGTCCATGCCTATTCCGATGCGGCCAAAGCATCGGCGAGCTTGCGCTCAAGCCCGTAATATTTGGCGCGGTCCCAAAAGCGCGGACGGCCGATGCCGGTGGACTTGTGCTTCCCGATCAGGCGGCCGTTCTCGTCCTCGCCGGTGATCTCGAAGACAAACAGGTCTTGGGTGATGATGACGTCGCCCTCTAGGCCAACCACCTCGGTAATGTGGGTGATGCGGCGCGAGCCATCGCGAAGGCGGGTCGCTTGAATGATGATGTCGACCGAGCCCGCGATCATTTCGCGGATATTCTTTGATGGCAGGCCGTAGCCGCCCATGGTGATCATCGATTCAAGGCGGCTGATGGCTTCGCGCGGTGAGTTGGCGTGCAAGGTGCCCATCGAGCCGTCATGGCCGGTATTCATGGCCTGCAGCAGGTCAAACGCTTCAGGTCCCCGGACCTCGCCGACGATGATCCGCTCGGGCCTCATGCGCAGGCAGTTCTTGACCAGATCGCGCATGGTGATGGCCCCGCTGCCTTCTAGGTTCGGCGGGCGGGTTTCAAGGCGCACGACATGGGGCTGCTGGAGTTGCAGTTCGGCGGCGTCCTCGCAGGTGACGATCCGCTCGGTCGGGTCGATGAAATAGGTCAGGCTGTTGAGCAAGGTGGTCTTGCCTGAGCCTGTGCCGCCCGAGATCAGGATGTTGCACCGACAGGCGCTGATAACCTTCAGGACGCGGGCACCATCCGGACTGATCGATTTGAAATCGACCAGATTGCGCATGGTCAGCTTGTCTTTCTTGAACTTGCGGATGGTCAGGGTGGGGCCATCAATCGCCAAGGGTGGGGCAATGACATTGACGCGGCTGCCATCGGGCAGGCGGGCGTCACAGATGGGCGAGCTCTCATCGACCCGTCGGCCGACCTGCGAGACAATCCGCTGACAGATATTCATCAGCTGGGTGTTGTCGCGAAACCGGATGTTGGTCAGTTGAACCTTGCCATTGACCTCAATGAAGACCCGGTTAGCCCCATTGACCATGATGTCTGCAATGTCGTCGCGCATCAGGAGGGGCTCCAGCGGTCCATACCCCAAGACGTCGTTGATGATGTCCTGCACCAGCATGTCCTGCTCGGCGGAGGACAGGGTGACGTTCTTTAGGACCACCAACTCAGCGACGATTTC
The DNA here is from genome assembly GCA_937952995.1 of uncultured Caulobacteraceae bacterium. Classification (GTDB taxonomy): domain Bacteria; phylum Pseudomonadota; class Alphaproteobacteria; order Caulobacterales; family Caulobacteraceae; genus CAISGS01. The sequence goes on along the minus strand of CALFYB010000261.1, from coordinate 552 downwards.
TCGGATCTCTTCGGCCGCGACGGAGGCCGACATCTGGGCCAGTTCTGGCAGATCAATAGTCGTGATGAGGGTCGAGAAGATCAGCGACTTGGTGGCTTGGTAATATTGGGCCCGCTCAACGGAGCCCGAGTCCGTGGCCGCCGTAGCCGCGTTCTGGGATAGGGATTTGGCCCCGGATTGAGCTTTCAATTTCTCGGTCGCGGCCCGCATCTTGGCTGCGGTCGCCTCGATGGGGGCAGGGCCTATTGTCGTCGGTTTGGACGACGTGGACAGCGCCTGCCGGGCTGGGCCTCCTGCCTGGTCTAAGGAAGGCGCTTCGCTTGGACGCGCGTCTGATCGCACCGAAGTTGAGGGGCCGTCATCGGCTGAAAGGGGGCGCTTGCCAAACATCGATGGGACCTAAGAACGCTTGAACAGGCTGGAAAGAAGAGACGCTTTTGCGGAGGTCGGACCTTCCCGGCGACTGATCATCTGGGCGAGCCGGTTCAGGCCCTCTGCCACCTTGGACTTGGGATTGATCGCATGGATCATCTGGCCATTATTGGCCGCCTC
>CALFYB010000260.1 GCA_937952995.1 uncultured Caulobacteraceae bacterium | reverse complement strand
CGGCTTCTGAGCCCCAATGAGAACGGGCCGGCCTCCGCAAGGAGACCGGCCCGTCAAGCTTTGGTGCTGTGAGCCCTTAGGAGGCTTGCAGCTGGCCCGCCGAGGTCTTGCCCGAGCGCTGGTCGCGCTCGAGTTCGTAGCTCAGCTTCTGGCCTTCGTTCAGCGAGCCAAGGCCCGACCGTTCTACCGCTGAAATATGAACAAATACATCAGAGCTACCGTCATCGGGTTGGATGAAGCCGTAACCCTTGGTGGAATTGAACCATTTCACAACGCCAGTGGCCATGAGAGTCGCCTTTCGAGTGTCAATATTCGCACTATCCCCGGGGGACAGGCGATCAAATGGTCGTAGAGGATCGTAGAAAGCTCGGGAGCTCGATCCGAAGAGCAAGCAGGGAGAGCGGCCGAACCATAGCGATATTCGATCTGGGGACTATGCCACAAATCCCTCATAAATCCAATGGAAATGCGGCCTGCGACGTAGATCTCAATGCGATAGGACAGAAAACGTCTCGAAATAATGAACTGACGTTGCGTCTTCATCCCGTTCAACCCGATTTGGAAGCCTAGCTTTTTGAGGCCACTCCCCTATTTTGACGCCTTGAGAACAACATCTGTGTTCACACTCACACTCTTTAGGACCGATCCATGTCGATACTGAGCCGCTCCGCCCTGCTTGCTGCCCCGTTGGTTCTCACTCTAGCGGCCTGCGCGCCAGGCGGTGCTCTGCCAGTCGAGAATGGATTTGGACCAAACCCGGTCTTGCCGGATGCCAAGAAGCAGGCGCTGCCCGTCGTCAAGATCGCTAAGGTCGTCGGATGGGCGGCCGGTGAGACTCCTAAGGCCGCCGAAGGTCTGAAGGTGTCCGCCTTGGCCCGCGGGCTGGACCATCCGCGTTGGCTCTATGTCCTGCCCAATGGGGATGTGCTGGTGGCTGAGACCAATTCGCCCGAGCGCCCCGGCGATTCTGGCGGTCTAAAGGGCTGGATCGCGACGAAGATCATGTCTGCGGCTGGGGCCGTCACCAAGAGCCCCAATCGGATCGTTCTCTTACGGGATGCCAATGGCGATGGTGTGGCGGAGCTCAAGACGACCTTCCTCACCGGCCTGAACTCTCCCTTCGGCATGAGCCTGATCGGCGACACGCTCTATGTCGCCAATACCGACGCCGTTGTGGCCTTCCCCTATGCGTCTGGCGAGACCGCCATCACGGCCAAGGGACGCAAGGTTGCCGACCTGCCAGCCGGTCCGATCAATCACCACTGGACTAAGAACATCCTCGCCAGCCCGGATGGCGCGACCCTCTATGCCACCTCCGGCTCCAACAGCAATGTTGGTGAGAACGGCATGGAAGCTGAGGTCAATCGTGCGGCGATCCTGGCCATTGACGTCAAGACCGGCGCGACCCGCGTCTTCGCTTCGGGCATTCGCAACCCCAATGGCTTGGCCTGGAACCCTCAATCGGGTGCCCTGTGGACCGCTGCCAATGAGCGCGACGAGATCGGCAATGATCTGGTGCCAGACTATATGACCTCGGTCAAAGAGGGCGGCTTCTATGGCTGGCCCTATAGCTATTATGGCCAGACCGTCGACAGCCGGGTCAGCCCGCAGCGGCCGGATCTGGTGGCCAAGGCGATCAAGCCAGACTATGCGCTGGGAGCACACACCGCTTCACTCGGGTTGGCCTTCTATCAGGGCGCGGCCCTTCCGGCTGCCTATCTGAACGGTGCCTTTATCGGTCAGCATGGCTCTTGGAACCGCAATCCCGTCAACGGCTACAAGGTGCTGTTCGTGCCCTTCAAGGACGGCAAGCCCAATGGTTCGCCGCAGGATATCCTGACCGGGTTCTTGAATGACAAGGGTCAGGCGCGTGGTCGTCCCGCAGGCGTTGCCGTCGACAAGGCTGGCGGCGTTCTGGTCGCTGACGATGTCGGCAATGTCATCTGGCGTGTGACTGGAAAATAGGGCGCTCACAGGCACTTTTATTTTTCCGCGATTTTTCCTTCCCATAACGTTGGGTAAGGCCTTCTATTGAAGGTCTGCAACGCTCCGTCAGAGGGCGTGCCCGGGTTATGGAGGAGGTTGGTCTTGGAACATGTTGTCGATATGGCCGTTCTGTCCGCTTGGATGGACGCGCAGGGCTTGGGATCAGGTCCGCTCGAAAATGCCAGCCTGCTGACCGGCGGCACCCAAAATATCCTCCTGAAATTTACCCGCAGTGGCCGTGATTATGTGTTGCGCCGTCCGCCGCTGCATCTGCGTGACAATTCCAATGAGACCATGCGCCGAGAGGCGAGGGTGCTGGCCGCGCTGGCCGGATCGGATGTGCCCCATCCGGGTCTGATTGCCGCCTGTCCCGATGAAACGGTGCTAGGCGCGTCCTTCTATCTGATGGAGCCGATCAACGGCTTTAACCCCTCGCAAGGCCTGCCCGCGCTTCATGCCGGTTCCGAAGCCATCCGCCACCGTATGGGCCTGAGCATGGTCGAGGCGATCGCCTCGCTTGGGGCGCTTGATTATCGTGCGCGAGGCCTCGACGGGCTGGGCCGCCCCGATAACTATCTGGAGCGTCAGGTTCAGCGCTGGCAGGCGCAACTGTCGTCCTACGAAGAACATGCCGGATGGACGGGTATCCAGGCCCTGCCGGACGTTGGGCGCATTGGCCGGTGGCTCGAGGCCAACCGTCCCTCGACCTTCGAGCCGGGGATCATCCACGGCGACTATCACCTGTCCAACGTCATGTTCCGCTTTGACAGCGGGGACCTGGCGGCTGTGGTGGACTGGGAGCTGACCACCATCGGGGATCCACTGCTGGATCTCGGCTGGCTGCTGGCCACCTGGCCCATGGAGGACCGGCCCGATGATGCGGGCATCACGGTCCAGCCGTGGAAGGGCTTCCCCAGCGCCACCGAACTGGTCGATCACTACCGCCCCCGCACCGAGCGCGACATGTCCTATATCGAGTGGTACGGCGTCTTGGCCTGCTACAAGATGGGCATCATCCTTGAAGGCACCCATGCGCGGGCCTGCGCTGGCAAGGCGACCAAGGAGATGGGCGACCGCCTGCATGCCCACACCATTTCGCTGTTCGAGCGCGGCTTGCGCTGGATCGGCTAAGTCTCAACAAGGATCAATCAGATGAACGATACAGATTTTACCGGCAAGACCGTCCTCGTGGTCGGTGGCTCCAGCGGCATTGGCAACGGCATCGCCCACGCCTTCCGTGATCGCGGCGCACGCGTCCATGTCTGGGGCACCCGCGCCAAGGCCAGCGACTACGACCCCGCAGATGGCTCTGACATCACTGGGCTAGGCTATGACTGCGTTGACGTGGGCGATCCGGACGCCATCGAGGCCGCGCCCCTGCCGTTCGACACGCTCGATGTGCTGGTCCTGTCGCAGGGCACGGTGGTCTATGGCCGCGGTGAGTTTGAGCGTGAAGGCTGGGACAAGGTCGTCGCGGTCAATCTCGACAGCCTGATGCACTGCTGCCGCAAGTTTCGGCCGCAACTGCTGCAGAGCCAAGGCTCGATCACCATTGTCAGCTCGATCTCGGGCCTTGGGGCCAATAAGGGCAATCCAGCCTACGCCGCCTCTAAGGCTGGAGCGATCAGCCTGACCCGCACCCTCGGGCAGGCCTGGGCCCCCGATGGAATTCGCGTCAATGGTCTAGCCCCCGGGTTGGTCGACACCAAGCTGACCAAGGTGACGACGGAAAACCCCAAGCGTCTGGCTGGAGCGCTTCGGGCTATTCCCGCAGGCCGGATGGGCACCCCTGCCGACATGGCCGGTGTCGCCCTGTTCCTCGCCTCGCCCTTGGCGTCCTATGTCAATGGTCAAACCCTCGTCGCCGATGGTGGTTTGAGCCTCTAAGGGGGCTCATAACCGGAGGCAGTTGAAACAGAGGGGCGCGATCTGCGCCCCGATCAACACCGGGCTTGCTTGAGCCGTGCTCGACGCCTAGTCATCAGTCAACATCCAGCTTTGGGAACAGACAGTCATGTTGGCGAGCGGCGATCGAGTGACGGCGGCGGTTCTGATTATTGGCGACGAGATTCTCTCGGGCCGGACGCAGGACACCAATCTGGCAGCCATAGCCCGCTATATCGGCACCTATGGCGTCGATTTGGCCGAGGCGCGGGTCGTTGGAGATATTCCCGAAGAGATCATCACCGCCCTGAACCATCTGCGTGGGCGTTATGACTATGTGTTCACGACCGGCGGCATTGGCCCGACCCATGATGACATTACGGCCGACTGCGTCGCAGATGCTTTTGGTGTGGCGCTCTATGAGCACCCCGAGATCATGGCGCTGCTGACCGGACGGTTTGGTGATCAACTCAATGCCGCGCGCAGGCGGATGGCGCGTGTGCCCGAAGGCGGAACCCTGATCAAGAACCCCGTCAATGGCCCGCCCGGTTTCCAGATTGGCAATGTCTTTGTCATGGCCGGTGTGCCCCAGATCATGCGCGGGATGCTCGAAGATATTGGCTGGCGCTTGAAGGGAGGCGCGGTTGTTGTCTCGCGCACCGTTCGGGTCGAGGGAACGGGTGAAGGCACGCTCGCCGCGCCTTTGGAGGCTGTAGCCAAGGCCCATCCGGCCCTGTCGCTGGGGTCCTATCCGTTCTTCTCGAACGACGCCTATGGGTCCAACCTTGTGATCCGCGGTCGGGACTCGGCCGAAGTTGACAGCGTGGTCGATGAATTAATCGCCGCGCTTGAGGCCGCGGGCGTCAAGGGGGCCTTCGCCGTCGCGGTCTAGGGCCGCTATTTCACCAAGCAGCTGATGCTCGAGGCCGATAGGGTTCGACAAAAGGCCGCTGCCGACGCGCGATCCGAGAACCCGCCAAATAGACCTCGATAGTAGGTCCGACCACCAACGACCGCAGTTTCGATCCGGAACGGGCGGTTTGACGTGATTTGCGGCAAGCGTTGAGCCACATGTTGGCGGGCCGTTTCTGCGCCCTGTGCAGATGGAGCCGCAATGATCTGAACCTCGTTTGCACCGACCTTGGCTGCTGTCACGAGAGGGGTGATCGGCGTTGTTGGCGTTGCGGGAGTTGCGGGCGGTATGGGTGTTACGGGTTTAGCCACCGCGACCGCCGGGGCGGGTTTAGGAATAGCAACCGGAGCCTTCGGAGGGCTCACCGCTGCTACGACCACCGGTGGCGCATCGCGCAAGGGGCGTTTGAAGTCGGCGCGGCAAATGGCATCGATGGCCTCGGAGAGATAGGCCGTCTTGGGCGGTGTGATCCAAGTTCCGCTGCCGGACAGTACTGTTACTTCACCGGAAAGGTTGGCTTTCGAATAGATCTTGGTTTGGTGGATCAGTGCCGACGATGTCGTGCAGTTGACGTCCAAGGTGGCCAGACTCGACCGGCCTTGAATGACCTTGGTAAATTGAGGAGACAGCGCCTCACCGCGCAGTTCCGCGCCCTTGATATAGCCGGTGACAGGATCGAGGCTGCCGGACTGGGCAAAGCCGACGACCATATCCGCGCCGATTGAGATGACCTGAGACGGTGCCAAAGATGTCGCCGTCTTCAGCCATGTGCGGATGGCGTCAGGCGTGTGGGCGCTCGGGTAGCCCTCGGTATCTCCGGCCTTACTCGCGGCTGACCGAACCGATGTCGATGGCTGTGTCGCGGCAAGGGCTATGGACGCCGAAAAAAGCACGACCGTTCCGCACACCGTGCTGATCGCCTTGGTCCATTGGCTCTGCATAGGGATCATCAGCGTCGCGCGTCCGTCATTGTCGATTCGTCCCTCCGATAGGACCGCCTCTTTATGGCTTGCCCACACAAAAAGGCTAGGGTGTGGCGCGCGCTTGCCCAAAATTCCGGGGGATTTAAGCAAGAACCTACGGGTTCGATTTGCCCTAGGCCGGTCATCTGCTAAAGCCTTGAGCGAGCCGGTGTTCTGTGGGGACGTGGCGGAATTGGTAGACGCAGCGGACTTAAAATCCGTTGACTTCGGTCGTCCGGGTTCGATTCCCGGCGTCCCCACCAGCGGTTTAGGCTCGAACGGCTTCTGGGCCTTTTATTGTCGACATGCTCTCAAATTCCAAGAGCGTCGCTGAGAGTTGGGCCATGGTCACAGCGACACTGTGACCTTTTTTAGGTCTAAATTTCCAAAAATTGACGATGTGCGCAACGTCATTAAAGCTTTCCCCCAGCTTTCGAAAAAGCAGAGGAGAAGAAATCAGGAATTTCCTAAAGCCGGCAGGATTTCCATTGTAAATAAAGTCGTTATAGGCGTTGTCATAAATGGCAAGAACCTCATCAACTTCAGCGCAAACAAGCGAAAATTTATACGCAATTGTATTACGCATATATTCAATCTTAACGCGGTCGACTTTCTTCGTGAATTCGACTGGATGTATCCGCCTCATTTCCTGGAATACTTTTCCAGAGACAGGAATAATTTTCTTGATCTGCCATTTGTAGAACAGGGTGGCCTTCCAGAAGAACAGACCTTGGCGGTACTCCGCCTTCTCCATCTGTAACGTCTGTCTTAGGCTGTCTGTTGCCTCGGCGGCTTCAGGCGACAGCAATTTGTCGATTAAGGCGCGAGCCTTTTCGCCATTGTCGTCTGGCCCAAAGCTCAACTTTGCGAGGGTTGATATTTCGTCCAAGACAAATTGCTGAACATTTTTTCGATCAGCGACGCCATTTTCTAGGTAGCAATCGGCGGGTTTTATGCCGCCCCGTTCTAGAAATTGCCGCAGCAAATAGGAGTCTAGGCTCGGTATGCTATCGAGCAAGTTCAGAATAACGATATCACCGCCTAGATTTACGATCTTCTCTCGCAGGATTTCGCAGAGGCGCTCCTCGAAATCTTTCTGTCCTACGAACAGATATTGAGCCCCAAGTTTGATTTCCATCGTATCGAGCGGAAACAAAATTTTGGTCGCAATGCTGCGTCCATCCGTAAACTCGGCCCGCTCGCTTGGGCGAAGTCGATGTTTGAGGAAAATGGCGCGATTGAGCTGGGTGTTAGAAAAGAGCGGCTTTTCGCTGTGCTCAGGGCTCAGCCGGTGCATCTTATAGATCTTGTTCAGATTCAGGACGCGAGATGACGAGATCACGTTATCGAGCGAAGCAAGGCTGCGAATTTGAGCGTTCGTCATGATCCCCTCGCCCGGTGCAGAGTGCGGGACAGATGTCTCGACTGGCCGCTCGGCAGATCACAATACAATACTTAAGATTATTATAAATTAAATAGACGAGGTGCGGTCGCCGCCGCTTCGGAAATTGGCCGCTTAAGGTCAGGCCAGAAAAAAGGCCGCCGCTCGGAGAGGAGCGACGGCCTGTTCTTCAGACGTAAGGTCTCAGTTTAGAACGAGGCCTTCAGGGTCGCAGCGAAGCGGCTGTCATAGATGCTGCCGATATCGTGTTCGCTGGTGTCCCAGTAGCGGACATCGAGGCTCAGATGCGGCATGACTGCAACCGAGGCACCGAGGTTCCAGGTGTTGTAATCCTTGCTGACGTCCAAGGCCTGATGGCCATAGGCACCGGTCACTGAAACCTTGTCATTGATGGCGTAAGCGCCGTTCAACTCGACATAGGTTGCCTTCTCATCCGCGCCGAAAAAGTCGGGCGAGTAATAGTAGGCGGCACCGACGGTGGCCTTACCGATTGCGCGGCTGGCTGCGGCCTTCACTTCGCCATAGCCATATTTCGCGCCGGTTGGGGCTTCGAGATAGTTGTAATAGATGACGCCCAGATCCAGGTTGAACCCAGCCACTTCGGGCTTCACGCCGATATAGGTGTCATTTTCAATCCGGGTGCCGTCGCCGAAATCGACATTCGACAGCCAAACGCCGGCATAGGCCTGACCGACCGAAAGGTCCAAACCACCGAACACTTCGGGGTCGCCATTGGTCTGCGAAACGCCGCGGAAGACATAGTCGGAAGCGACGCCGACATTGGCCGACAAGGATGGGCCGTCAGCGGCTTGGGCGACGCTGGTCACGGCCAAGGCGGCGGTGGCGGCGAGAAGGGCGGTTTTCAGGATCTTCATTGGATTTCCCCAGTTTTTTAAAGCGATGGCCCGAGCTAGGCCGTGTGCCTTATCAAGCCCTATACGGACGGTCAGTAAGGTTAAGTTGGTCCTAATTTAACCTCGGTAGCTATGCCGTTGCGGGTCGAGTGTTGCAAATTTGTCAAGCCAGTGTGCGGCGCTGCGCTCTTCGATTTCGCTGCACCGCAACATCACCTTCAGGCTCCGTGTCACAGACATCAATCCCCTCTCCCCCGACGAGCGAGTGCAGTTGAAACTTGTCTGTTTTGCAGGCTGAATTTGGGCGTTACGCTTAAAAATTAAGCGAAAATGACTAGCGCATGCTCAAACTGGCCATTCCGAGGTGGGTCCCGGCGTCGACGAGCAAGGTTTCCCCCGTCACGTGACGGGCGGCTGGCGAGGCGAAGAACACGGCAGCCCCGGCAATATCCTCGGCGGTAGAGGCTGCCTTTAGGGGGGTAGAGGCTGCAACACCTTGTCGCATCCGTTCAACCGTCTGGGCCGGAATGCCTTTTTCAAACCAAGGTGTGTCAATAAAGCCCGGGCAAACCGCGTTCACCCGGATCTTTGGTGCCAGCGCGCGTGCTAGCGATAGGGTCATCGTCGTCAGGGCCCCTTTTGAGGCGGCATAGGGAACGGATGAGCCAATGCCGGTCACGGCGGCGATGGACGAGGTGTTGACCACCGACCCTGCGCGCGGTGCGGCCTCGAGCAGGGAGCGCGCCGCCCGGATCATCATGAAGGCTCCGACCACATTGACCTGATAGAGCCGCAGGAAGTCATCGGCGGACACGGCGTCCAGATCGCTATGGTCGGGCGCGAACTTGGTGATGCCGGCATTGTTGAACAGGGCATCGATCTTGCCAAAGCGGGCGGCGGCCTCGACGATGGTTTTGCAGCCCTCATCCTGTCCGACATCCGCCTTGACGAGGATGGCTTCAGCGCCAGCTTCGATCACCATCCGCGCGGTTTCATCGGCTTCGGCGGCGCTGTTGGCGTAGTTGATGATCACGGCCTGAGCCCCGCGGCCTGCGGTCTCAACGGCGATGGCGCGCCCAAGGCCTGTTGAGGCTCCGGTGACCACGATCACTGATCCTGCAAAATCCCGTCCTGACATCGCTCTGTTCCCCATGGTTGTGATGAATTTTCCTATTGATAGCGGGCCTCTGCCGCCTTGTCTTGTGCAACGACGGTGTCAGACGGTTGCAGATTGGCTGGCGGGAGGCTAACCCTTGGACATGACCGACATTGACTTGACCCAGCTCGGCCGCGAGATCCGCGGCTTTGACAGCCCTGAAGCGGCAATCCTAGAGCGCGTGCCCAATCCGCACCCGGACACGCTCTATCTGGCCCGCTTTGCTGTGCCCGAATTTACGTCGCTGTGCCCGGTGACGGGTCAGCCGGACTTTGCCCATCTGGTCATCGACTATGCGCCCGACCAGTGGCTGATCGAGTCTAAGAGCTTGAAGCTCTATCTGGGCAGTTTCCGCAATCACGGGGCCTTCCACGAGGACTGCACCGTGGGCATTGCCAAGAAGATCGTCGAGATTGCAAACCCCCGCTGGCTGCGCATCGGCGGCTATTGGTACCCGCGCGGCGGCATCCCCATCGACGTCTTCTATCAGACGGGCGCGGCCCCAGAAGGTCTGTGGGTTCCCGACCCCGGCGTGGCACCCTATCGCGGTCGGGGCTAGTCGCCGTACACAAGCCCGGTCATGGAAAGGGCGGCAAACACCTCGTCGGTGACAAAGCGCAGACTTTCGCCCGGATCGCTGACGCCCAACGTATAGAGCAGCGGCAGATAGTGCTCGGCGCTATTGATCGATAGGGCGGCGTCTTGCCCAAGGTCCAGATAGTCAATCAGGGGCTGGTGTTGGCCGCGGGCAATGAGGTCCTTGACCTGATCATTGAACCGCACAGCCCAGTCGAGAGGCATCGGGTTTCTAAAGTCGATGGCCCGTAGATTGTGCACAATGTCGCCGCTGGCCAAGATCATGATCCCTTCATCGCGCAAGGGGCGCAGGGCCTTGGCGATCTGATAATGCTCTTGCGGTGAACGGGCACGGTCGAGGCTGAGCTGTATGACCGGCACGTCTGCATCGGGATAGAGGGCGGTCAGCACGCCCCACGACCCATGATCAAGGCCGCGTTCAGGATCGATGGTCGCGCCAAAATCCTTCAAAAGCTCGGCGGTCCGCGCCGCTAGCCAGGGGGCTCCAGGCGCAGGATAGACCACATCAAACAGGGCTTGGGGAAAGCCACCAAAGTCATGGATCGTTTCTGGAGCCTCAGAGCCACTGACCTTGATGCCATGGGTTTCCCAATGGGCGGACACGCACAAGATCGCCTTTGGCCGGGGGAGGCTCTGTCCAAGGGCGCGCCATTCAAGGTGAAAGCGGTTCTGCTCGATGGCGTTCATGGGCGAGCCATGGCCAAGGAAGAGGGCGGGATAGGGTGTCATGGCCAGTCCAATCTGCTGTTGCGGCAGTTACAGATAGGAGCTCTTTCCGAAAACGAAAGGTTTATACGGGACCTGCGTCATTCTGCGTCGAGGCCGATGTCCAAGACCGGTGCCGAATGGGTCAGGGCACCGACGGAAATGACATCCACGCCGGTCTCGGCAATGGCGCGCACGGTCGAGAGATTGACCCCGCCTGACGCTTCAAGCACGACCTTGCCCTTGGCGCGGGCGACGGCGGTGACCAGATCTTCGATGCTGAAATTGTCGAGCATGATCACGTCCGGCGCGTAGGCGAGCGCCTCATCCAGCTGGCCAAGGCCGTCGACCTCGACCTCGATCTTCATCAGATGGCCCGCATGGGCCCGTGCCCGCTCGAGCGCCTTGCCGACGCCGCCGCAGGCCGCGACGTGATTGTCCTTGATCAGAATGGCATCATCTAGACCAAAGCGATGGTTGATCGCCCCGCCGCAGCGCACAGCGTACTTTTCCAGTGCCCGAAGGCCCGGCGTGGTCTTGCGGGTGCAGGTGATGCGAGCGCCCGTACCCTCCACCGCCTGAACATAGCGCGCGGTCAGGCTGGCGACGCCGCTGAGACGGCCCAGCAGGTTCAGCGCCACCCGCTCGGCCGACAGGATCTGGCGGGCACCGCCGCTGGCTCTGGCGATGATCTGACCGGCGGCGGCATCGCGTCCATCACCGATCTCGACAACGAAGCTCAAGGCGGGATCAAGGGCTGCAAAGGCGAGGCGCGCGCAGTCGAGCCCTGCGATCCGGCCCGCGCTGCGCGGACGAAAGACGACCGATAGGCGCGCATCGGCGGGGATACAGGCGGCTGCTGTGACATCTCCGGCTCGGCCCAGATCTTCGGCCAAGGCGGCGCGGACGATTGGATCAATGATCAGGTCAGGCAGGGCGGTGATGCTCATTCGGCGGCAACCTTTATCGGAGCATTGGCCAAGATTTGGCTCAGGGTGGTGAGGGTTCGGCGGGCGACCTCATCTGTGGCCGGATAGTCAGAACGGCTGTGGCTGCCTCGGCTCTCCTTGCGCATCAGGGCGCAGCTGGCCACCAAGCGGGCCGCGATCAGAGGCAAGGCGGGGCCGTATCGCCCCTCCATCCCATCGATCAGGCTCAGGAGCTTGGTCAGGCCCTGCCTGTCGCGCCCAACCCCGGCATAGAGGCCCACGGCACGGCGAAGATCCTTGCTCGCATCATCAGGCAAGGCCGGGGCAGCTTGGGTTGGAAGGATCGCGCAGGTCGGGTCCGCTGGGGCTTCAAGCGCCGCCGCACGCCCGGCACGTGCCCCGAACACGGCGGCTTCGAGCAGCGAATTGGAGGCGAGGCGGTTGGCCCCGTGAACGCCGGTGCTGGCGCATTCTCCAGCGGCGAACAGGCCGGGAAGGCTTGTGCGACCATCAGCGTCGGTCCAGACCCCGCCCATATGATAGTGGGCAGCCGTCGCGACCGGAATGGGCTGGAGGCGAGGGTCGATCCCTGCGCCCATGCAGGCGGCAAAGACCGTCGGGAACATCTGCGGGAAATGGTCGCCAATGGCCTGACGCGCATCAAGGAAGGCCCCTTGGCCCTTGAGGCGCTGCTCGTGGATGGCCCGCGCCACCACATCGCGCGGCGCGAGGTCGCCTAAGGGGTGATGGCGGGCCATGAAAGGCAGGCCCTCAGCATCGATCAGGCGGGCACCGTCACCGCGCAAGGCCTCTGTCGCGAGTGGAGCGGGGTCGAGGCCAATATCGATGGCTGTGGGGTGGAACTGAACAAATTCAGGGTCAGCGATGACGGCACCGGCGAGCGCCGCCAACGCCATGGCTTCGCCGCGCAGGCTGTGGGGATTGGTGGTGACATCATAGAGCCCGCCGAGCCCCCCCGCTGCCAAGATCACCGCGTCGGCAAGGATGGTTTGGGTCTGGCCATTTTGCTCAACCAAGGCCCCGCGCACCCGCCCGCTGGCATCCTGAACCAGAGCCCTCACGGTGGCCCGTTCTAGAACCTCGATGGAGGGACAGGCACGAACAGCGGCGATCACGCTGCGTAATATTTCTTGCCCCGCCTGATCACCCTTTACCCGCGCGACGCGGGGGCGGGAGTGAGCGGCCTCTAGGCTTTGGGCAAAGCCGTGGTCCGCATCCCGGTCAAAGGGTACGCCAAGGCTGGCCAGCATCCGGACCGCGTCGGGCCCTTCGCGAGTCAGAATATCGGCCATCACCGGATCAACCAGGCCTGCGCCTGCCGCAATCGTGTCGGCGGCGTGAAAGGCGGGCTCATCGCCTTGCGATAGGGCCGCTGCAATACCGCCCTGCGCCCAGGCTGACGAACAGTCCTGACCCAGTGGCCCCGTCGATAGGACGATCACCCGGCGCGGCGCTGCAGCCAAGGCCGCTGTCAGCCCCGCAAGGCCTGCGCCGATCACCAGCAGTGGGGAGGCGGGAGTGGTCATGGCTCTGTCAGATCAGTTCGACATCGACATGGTGGCGCGCCTTGACCAGATCATAACGGGCCGGGATCGCCAGCGGCGGCATATCGATCATCCGCTGCACGGCCAACCGCGCCCGGTCAGCCATTGCCGTGTCCACCGTGACCTCATAGCGGTCATGCAGAAGGGCCTCGTAGATGTTCTCAAGGCTGATGCGTTTCATATGGGGGCAGAGGTTGCAGGGCCGGACAAACTCCGTCTCGGGCGCATCGCAGGCGACATTGTCGGCCATCGAGCACTCGGTGATCAGGACCACCTGCTTGGGCTTGCGGGTCATGACAAAGTCCGACATGGCGGCTGTCGATCCGGCAAAGTCTGACACCTCCAGAACCTCGGCCGGGCATTCCGGATGGGCCAGGATCTGGGCATCGGGATAGGCGGCTTTCAGTTCCAGAATATCCGCCGCCGTGAACCGCTCATGGACCTCGCAGCGCCCGGCCCAAGCGATGATCTTGATGTCGGTCTGACGGGCAACATTGCGCGCGAGGAACTCGTCAGGGATCAAGATCACCCGGTCGACGCCCCATTCGCGGGCCACATGCTCGACCACCTGAACCGCATTGGCCGAGGTGCAGCAGATGTCGGTCTCGGCCTTCACTTCGGCGGTGGTGTTGACATAGGTGACCACGGGTATGCCCGGATAGCGCTGCTTGATCAGGCGCACATCCGCGCCGGTAATCGACGAGGCCAGCGAGCATCCTGCCAACAGATCCGGGATCAGAACCGTTTTGTCCGGGGCCAAGATTTTGGAGGTTTCGGCCATGAAGTGCACGCCGGCCTGAACGATGATCTTGGCATCGCAGTTAGCGGCCTCGCGAGCCAGCCCAAGGCTGTCGCCGACATAGTCACCGACCCCGTGGAAAATCTCCGGCGTCATATAGTTGTGCGCCAAGATCACCGCGTTCTTCTCAGCCTTCAGCCGATTGATCGCCGCGATCAACGGGGCTTGAAGCCGCCATTCCAGCGGTGTGACCCGTGCCTTGACCTTTTCCCAAAGAGGACGGGTTTGCGCCTCGACCTCAGGCGTAAATTCAAAACCGGCAAATCCGTCAGCCATGGTCTTATCCTTATGCTCAATATGAGCATTAGTGGGGCGTAAAAAGCGCTGAGCGCTAGGGGCGATCAGCGATCCGGACTTTTGCTGGAAGTGAGCAAAAGGCTGTGGAAAACATATAGGCCGCTCAGGGCTGAGAGAAAAGCGGATTTTTCACAAATCCATCACGATTGTGTGCGCGATGGACGGGCGCCTAATCCCGTTGGCGGCGCGTGACGATCTCCGCAGCCGCCCGTTCGGTCTCTTGCAGCGGCTCATAGGTAAAGCTCTGCAGCAGGCCCTCATAAGGCCGGGTCGCCCCGATCTGGCGCAATTCCTCGTGGAACAGCCGGAATTTCAGGCTCTGGCCGTCCATCTGGAGGATGAAAACCGGCTTTCCGGTTGAGGCCGCTTCGGTCGCCATGTTGGTGGAGTCTTCTGTGACCAGCACGAAGTCTGCGGCACCCAAAAAGGCAAAATAGGGATTGTCACCCTCGCCGTCCCAGATGATGCCGGGAAGGTGGCGCAGGCGTGCGGTCAAGATGGCCCGGGCCTTGTCGGGCGTCCGGCGCGAGAAGGTCATCAGCAGGCTTCCGCCGACCTTCTCCAAGGGCTCCAAAATATCATGAGCCATAGCCGCCGCGCGCTCTGGCGACAGGTCAAAGGCCTTGGACTTCCCGCCGATCAGGACGGCAACGCGTGGACCGGGCAGGGGGTCAATGACGGCTTTGAAGCGAGCCAACTCGCTCGTCAACCGATCCGGCGTCACGCGATGGGGTGATCCGCAGATGGAGAAGACATTGTCGCCTGACAACCGATCATGCTTGGGCGGCACGACCAGATCGAACAGATGGTGCGGCAGTCGCGGGTCTTGAATCTGGACGACATAGGTTTTGCCCGCTGACCAACGTTTCATGCGGATCGAGAGGGCAAGGGTCGCGCGTCCAGCCGCAATCCAGATGTCAGGCCAAGGGGCTTGGATGTCTGACTGAGGCGTAAGACTGCGGCGCGGGAAGAGGTTCATCAGGGCGGGAAGCCGACCGATGATACCTTTCCAGGCGACCGTCTTGATCTGCACCTCGACGGAACGACCGGCGGCGCGGTACTGACGCGCTAAGGCCTCGGCCAAACCCACGGCTTGGGTCTGGATGCCTGCCCGTCCATCAGACACGGCCCAAATGATCAGTGGGGTATCGCTCACGAAGGGTAGGGCGAACCGAGGGGGCTTAGAGCCGCCCTAGATCCACTCAACCTTCATGATCTCGTAGGATTTGACGCCGCCGGGCGAGATGATCTCAACCACGTCGCCAACTTCCTTGCCGATCATGCCGCGCGCCAACGGAGCGGTGATCGAGATGCGGCCCTGCTTCACGTCGGCTTCATGCTCGCCCACGATCTGATAGCGGGTCGCCTCTTCGGTATCCTCGTCGATGAGGCTAACCGTGGCACCAAACTTGACTTGCGTGCCGGACAGTTTGGACACGTCGATGACCTGGGCCCGGGCGATCTTATCTTCGATCTCCGCGATGCGACCTTCGATGAAGCCCTGACGCTCTTTTGCGGCATGGTATTCAGCATTTTCAGACAGATCGCCGTGGCTGCGCGCTTCTGAAATCGCAGCGATGACACTCGGCCGTTCCTGCGTCTTCAAACGCTTCAGTTCCACGTCGAGAGCTTGATAGCCCCCGCCGGTCATAGGCACTTTTTCCATAACGGATTTTTGCTCAAGTTCGCCCAAGTGGAAGGGGAGTTCCGATCGCGGGCCTCATCGTTCGGGGGGTAGAGGATAGGCGCAAGTGCACAAAAACACAAGGTCGCGTGTTGCGGCACTGTCTGCCGGACCTATCCAGCTTCGACAAAACTATCGATAACCTTTTTCTCGCCCGCCTTGTCGAAGGCCACCGTCAGCTTGTTACCCTCGACCGCTCTCACCAGACCATAGCCAAATTTGATGTGAAAGACCCGGTCGCCGCGGTTGAACTTGCTGGTGGAAGCCCCATCGGACACGGCGACCAGACGGCCTTCGCCCTCGATGACGGTGCCGCGAGCGCGGGCTGGAGAGGGCGCGGCGCGGGCGTTTTCTTGGGCCCGTTTCCAGCCCGGCGAGGTATAGCCAGAGCCAAAGCTTGGGGCGTCGTCCCAGCGGCTGGTCTGCTGCTGCATGCCGGGGCCGCCGCCGTAATAGCCGGTTTCGCTCGAGGCCTCGACGCTGGCCGGGGGCAGTTCATCCACAAAGCGGCTGGGCAATTGCGAGGTCCAGCGGCCATAGACTTGGCGGTTGGCGACAAACGAGATGCGGGCCTCTTCGCGGGCGCGGGTGATGCCGACATAGGCCAGCCGCCGCT
>CALFYB010000259.1 GCA_937952995.1 uncultured Caulobacteraceae bacterium | reverse complement strand
CGCGGTCATTGCTGTCGTTTCGTTAGTGATCTTTACCGGTTACGGCATCTCAAGGGTTCGCCATGCTGAAATCATCAAGGCTTTAGGTCGGGGAGAGCAGGGCGAACCTTAATAGTCAGCGGCTCCAGTTCCCCTTGGACAATGTTTGAGTTTTGATTTATTGACGATCTATATAATAGTGTTGAGGCGGCGACTTAGGAGATAAAAGCCATGGGCCAAGCGGAGATGGGCCGTTCTGGTGAGCGTGACTGGATGACCGATCCGGCAACACTGGCGTTGCGAGCTCATCTCGAAGCCAACAACGGCATCAAGGGGCTCGAAATCCTTGAGGCGAAGGATGTCGCACGGGCGGTTGAGCTGTTTAACCGAGACGGCTTTGTCGTCGTCGCAAATATTCTCAACCAAGAGCAGACCGAGTTCCTGCGTGAGGGCTGTAATGCGGTTGCTGCTGAAATTCTGGAGCTCGATGAGGGGCGTAAAGGCAATCGCGGATCGCACCGTTATTCCTTTGGCGGCTCGAGCCTGACCCGAAGTCAGTTGCATAGGCCTGAATGGCAGATGCTGCTCGAAACCCGGGCCGCGACGGACATTGTCAGCGCGATCTTTGGTTCACCCGATTTTGTTCTGCGGGCAGCGAGCGGTGACTTTTGCCTGCCGGGCGCAGTGGGCTATCAGCCGCTTCATTCCGATGTTCGCGATTGGGCTCCGGGGGGACAGACGCCCTTCAGTTCATTCTATGACCCACGTGGTCAGTTGAGCATTCGCGACCTGCCTTGCCCCTATGTTTGCGTCAATTTCCTGCCGCAGGATGTAACGCCCTTTAATGGCCCAACCCGGCAGATACCGGGCACCCAGCATTCGCGTGTGCCCATCCCGACCCTCGAGAACGAGCCGGAATGGATGAGGCTCAGCACCGTTTGTCCGGCACCGGCGGGGGCGATTATGATCCGCGATGTGCGAGCTTGGCACGGCGGTACGCCCAATATCGCTAACGCCATTCGTTCGATCCCCAATCTCGAATTCTATGCGCCTTGGTTTCGTGAGCCGATTGTGCCGTCGATTACCTATGAGGCCTATAAGGGCCTGTCAGAGCGGGCCCAGTATCTGGCTCGGGAAAGCGTGGCGCAGTCTGTAGAGGGCTTGCGGACCGGCGCGACCCTGAGAGCGCCCTAGGGCGGATGGAAAGGAAGATGATGGACTATCGTCAACTGGGCCGTTCCGCCCTCAAGGTGAGTAGCTTGTGCTTAGGGACGATGAACTTCGGTCCGAGGACGTCGGAGCCTGAGTCCTTTGCGATCCTTGGTGACGCGCTAGAGGCTGGGATCAATTTCATCGATACGGCCAACCAATATGGCGGCCATCTGGGCGTGGGGACGACGGAAACCCTTGTCGGAAAATGGCTGGCGCAGGACCCAAGCCGCAGGGACAAGATTGTCTTGGCCACCAAGGTCCATGAGCCCATGTCTGACCAGATTAATGATCGAGGCCTGTCAGCGCGGCATATCCAGATGGCCTGTGACGCCAGTCTCAAGCGGCTCGGGGTTGACCATATCGATCTCTACCAGATGCATCACATCGACCGGACCGCGCCGGCTGAAGAGATATGGCAGGCGATGGATCGACTGATTAGTCAGGGTAAGATCACCTATGTCGGCTCGAGCAATTTCCCGGGCTGGAAGATTGCCCAGATGAATGAGCGGGCAGGGCAGGGCCAACGTCTCGGATTGGTCTGCGAACAGAGCCTCTACAATCTCATAGAGCGGCGCGTGGAACTGGAGGTTCTCCCTGCCTGTCAGGCCTATGGCCTCGGCCTTATCACTTGGAGCCCCTTGGCGGGTGGATTGCTGGCGAGCACGGGGCAGGAAACAGCGGGGCGGCGGCAGTCGGCGGCTGTGCGCGCTGCGGCCTTGGCGCGGTCCGACCAGTTGGCACGCTATGGCGAGCTTTGTCGTTCGATTGGCGAGACCCCGACTGCGGTGGCCTTGGCGTGGCTGCTGCATCAACCCGGTGTCACTTCGACAATCATCGGACCGGGCAGCCAAGCTCAGCTTTCGTCAGTGCTTCATGTGCCCAGCCTTCGGCTTGGCGACGATATCCTTGCGGCCATCGATGCCATATTCCCCGCCGTTGGGCCGGCCCCTGAGGCCTATGCGTGGTAACGCCTGACCGGCAGGGGAGAGACTGAATATGTATGACTGGTCTGTAGGCCGGGTCGATATTGCCAATGGCTATCTCGCCTATCATCGAACCGGTGGGCCCAAGCCTGCCCTAGTGCTCTCACACGGATTGACGGACAATGGTCTGTGCTGGACCCGTGTCGCCAAACGCTTAGAGGCGAACTTCGACGTCATCATGCTCGATGCGCGGGGGCATGGAGAAAGCGTGCGAATGGGCCCTGGACCCGATCAGGACCCGGCCCTGGATTTGGCCCAAGCCATAGAGCAACTCCGTCTGGATCGTCCCATTATTATGGGTCACTCCGTGGGCGCTCGAACGACCGCGCGTTATGCCAGCCTCAATCCGCAAGGGGTCTCTCGAGTAATTTTAG
>CALFYB010000258.1 GCA_937952995.1 uncultured Caulobacteraceae bacterium | reverse complement strand
GTGGCTGCCGTCGTAGATCGCTTCGGCCGTGGCCAGGGCTCCGACAAATGTCGTGGAGAAGGGGAGCAGGTCCGCGAGATAGGTGTCCTCGGCGTAGAGTTCGCGGTGCCGGTAGGACGAATGGGTCCAGCCCGGCCATGAGGCAAAGAACAGTTTCTTGGCCGTCGTGGGGAGCGCGCATTCGAGATACTGGGCGCCGTCCATCGCGTGGACCGCCGCCTGCACCGCCGCGCGCGCGCCCTCGAGCGTCTGCTGATCCTCCACGAGGACCACGAGCAGAACGCGTCGACCTCGACGGTGCGCCTGTCGGGCTCCTCGGGCGCCAATCCCTTCGCCTGCGTCGCCGCCGGCATCGCCTGCCTGTGGGGCCCGGCGCACGGCGGTGCCAACGAGGCGGCGTTGAACATGCTGGGCGACATCCAGAAGATGGGCGGCGTCGAGAAGATCGGCGAGTTCATCAAGCAGGTCAAGGACAAGAACTCGAACGTCAAGCTGATGGGCTTTGGTCACCGGGTCTACAAGAACTACGACCCGCGTGCCAAGCTGATGCGCGAGACCTGCCATGAGGTGCTCTCGGCGCTCGGTCAGAACAACGACCCGATTCTCAAGTTGGCCATGGCACTCGAGAAGATCGCCCTCGAGGACGAGTACTTCGTTTCCCGCAAGCTGTACCCGAACGTCGACTTCTATTCGGGCATCGTGCAGCGCGCCATGGGCATCCCTGTGTCGTTGTTCACAGCGATCTTCGCTTTGGCTCGTACCGTGGGCTGGATCGCGCAGCTCAACGAAATGATCGGCGACCCCGAGTACAAGATCGGCCGTCCGCGTCAGTTGTTCAACGGATCCCCTGCTCGTTCGGTGCGTCCGATCTGCGAGCGCTGAAGCAGCCGGATTTCTCACCTCTCGAGACCCGGCAGCATGCCGGGTTTCTTTCATATGGCATCGCCGTATCAAAGGGTCTTTCCCATGGGGCGCACGCTCTACGACAAACTCTGGGATGAACACGTCGTTCACACCGAGGAAGACGGCACGACCGTCCTGTACATCGACCGGCATCTGCTTCACGAGGTGACCAGTCCGCAGGCCTTCGAGGGTCTGGATCTGGCAGGTCGCAAGGTGTGGCGTCTGTCGGCAAACCTGGCCGTCAGCGACCACAACGTGCCGACCACCGACCGCTCGCACGGTATTTCCGACCCGGTGTCTCGCCTGCAGGTCGACACGCTCGACGCCAACTGCGATCGAGCCGGGATCACGCAGTTCAAGATGAACGACAAGCGCCAGGGCATCGTGCACGTGATCGGCCCGGAGCAGGGCGCCACGCTGCCAGGCATGACGGTGGTCTGTGGTGATTCACATACTAGTACGCATGGTGCCTTTGGCGCACTAGCTTTTGGCATTGGCACATCTGAAGTTGAGCATGTATTAGCCACTCAAACCCTGCTGATGAAAAAGAGTAAAAATATGTTGGTTAGGGTGGACGGACGCCTCCAACCAGGCTCTACCGCGAAAGATATTGTGCTCGCTGTAATTGGTAAGATCGGCACTGCAGGCGGAACTGGTTATACCATTGAGTTTGCAGGCGAGGCTATTCGTAGCTTGTCCATGGAAGGCCGTATGACTATCTGCAATATGGCAATTGAAGCAGGTGCTCGCGCTGGACTTGTGGCCGTTGATGAAACCACGATCGAATATATTCAAGGTAGGCCTTACGCCCCCAAAGGTGAGGCTTTACGTCATGCTTTGCAATACTGGCGCACCCTACATTCTGATTTAGATGCGCAGTTTGATGCTGTGGTTGAACTGCGTGCAGAAGAAATTGCTCCTCAAGTGACTTGGGGGACTTCGCCAGAAATGGTTTTGGCTATCAGTGATCGCGTTCCAGATCCTGAAAAAGAGCGCGATGGAAATAAGCGTTCCGCAATGGAGCGTGCGCTTGAATATATGGGTCTCGTGCCCAATACACCATTAGGCAATATCTCTATTGATAAAGTATTTATCGGATCTTGTACCAATAGCCGTATCGAAGATA
>CALFYB010000257.1 GCA_937952995.1 uncultured Caulobacteraceae bacterium | reverse complement strand
TCAAGGCCGCATAGACCAGTTGATGTTGCCGCACGCGGGGCAGGCCCGCAAAGGCCGTTGATACGATGCGGGCCTTGTAGTGGTCGCCGTCTCCGGCAAGATCCTGAATCTCGATCTCAGCCTCGGGAAAGGCGTCGCGCAGATCAGCCTCTAGGGCCGTTGCAGACATGGGCATGGGCAATCCTCAAATCTAAACGGGAGCGTCCATAAAACTCGGCATCCAACCTTCGTGGGCAGCACTCAGATCGTCGAGGTCTAGGGCGAATAGCAAGCCGCCGCGCCCCTGCACCGCCAACTCACATCCGCCCGCCTGACCAATCACCTCATAGGGCACGCCAGCGGTCTCAGCGGCGCTATCCAGATGATCAAGATTGGAGCGATCCAGCGCGATCAGATAGCGCGCCTGATCCTCACCCAAGAGGGCGGCGTGGTCGGCCAAGTCGCCGGACAGGGTCAGCATGGCACCGACCTTAGAGGCCATCGTCATCTCTGCCGCTGCGATCAGAAGGCCACCATCAGACAGGTCATGCACGACGCTGGTATAGCCGTCCAAGATGAGGCTACGGACCAACAGGCCATTGCGTAGTTCGACAGCCAGATCAACCGGCGGCGGCGCGCCCTCTTCCCGGCCCAAAACGTCACGCAGATAGATCGACGATCCCAGCTCTCCGGTCGAGGCACCGACCAAGACCAGCACCTGACCAGCCTTGAGCCCGCCATAGCCTGCCCGGCGGTCATAATCTTGCAGCAGGCCTACTGCGCCCACAGTCGGGGTCGGCGGGATGGCCGCGCCATTGGTCTCGTTATAGAGCGACACATTGCCTGACACGACGGGGAAGGTCAGGACGGCGCAGGCCTCGGCCATGCCGTCAATGGCCCGAACAATCTGGCCCATAATCTCTGGGCGCTCAGGATTGCCGAAGTTGAGATTGTCGGTGATGGCGATGGGCTCAGCGCCGACCGAGATCAGATTGCGCCAAGCCTCGGCCACCGCCTGCTTGCCGCCCTCATAGGGATCGGCCTGCACATAGCGCGGCGTGCAGTCACTGGTCATGGCCAGAGCCTTGCGCGTGCCGTGGACCCGGACCATGCCCGCATCCGCCGCCGTGGCGCTGTCGGCCAAGGTGTCGGCCATCACGTGGCGGTCATATTGCTCCCAGAGCCAACGCTTCGATGCCATGTCCGGCGTCGAAAGAAGGTCCAACACCGTCTTGGACCAATCAGCAGGTGCGGGAACCGCGTCCGCTTCGATCCGGGGGCTCAAGGCAGGCTGTACCCAAGGACGATCATAGAGCGGCGCATCATCCGACAGGGGCCCGAGCGGCAGGTCGCAGACGGTCTCGCCCTTATGGGTCAGGACGATCCGGCCCGTTTCCGTGGTCCAGCCGATCACGGCGGCGTCGAGGCCCCATTTCTCAAAGACCCGGTAAGCATCAGGCTCACGGCCGGGCTTGAGGATGGCCAGCATCCGCTCCTGGCTTTCCGACAGCATCATCTCATAGGCGCTCATGCCCGTTTCACGCTGCGGGACGGCGTCGAGGTCGAGCGCGATACCGAGCCCGCCCTTACCGGCCATTTCCACAGAGGACGAGGTCAGGCCAGCCGCCCCCATGTCCTGAATGGCCGCGACCGCGCCGCAGGCCATCAATTCGAGCGTCGCTTCGATCAGCAGCTTTTCAGCAAACGGATCGCCGACCTGAACGGTGGGACGCTTCTCATCAGAATCCTCGTCGAACTCCGCCGAAGCCATCGTCGCACCGTGAATGCCGTCGCGGCCAGTCTTGGAGCCGAAATAGACCACCGGCAATCCGGGTGCCGGAGCCGCCGACAGGAAGATCTTGTCAGCATCGGCGAGGCCCACGCACATGGCATTGACCAGGATGTTGCCGTTATAGCCCGCATGAAACTGGGTTTCGCCGCCGACGGTGGGAACACCCACGCAGTTGCCATAACCGCCAATGCCGCTGACCACGCCCGACACCAGACGGCGGGTCTTGGGATGGGAAGGCTCACCAAACCGCAGAGCGTTCAGAAGGGCAATCGGACGCGCGCCCATCGTAAAGACATCGCGCATGATGCCGCCTACGCCGGTCGCCGCGCCTTGATAGGGCTCGATGTAGGAAGGGTGGTTGTGCGACTCCATCTTGAAGACGGCCGCCTGGCCGTCTCCGATGTCGATGACGCCAGCGTTCTCGCCCGGGCCGATCAGGACGCGCGGCCCGGTGACCGGGAACTTGCGCAGATGACGACGCGAGGACTTGTAGGAGCAGTGCTCGCTCCACATGACACTGAACACACCCAGCTCGACCAGATTGGGCTCGCGCTCAAGGCGCTTGAGAACTAGGTCATATTCTTCCGGCTTTAGCCCGAACTCGCGGGCATATTCAGCCATGGACTTGCCCGTGGCAGCGCTGGAACTGGGGGCCGCCTTGGCAGCCGACGAGTCGGGGGTCGGGGTGTTGCTCATGGTTGGGTCTCTTAGCGCTGTTCGCGCCTGTGGGCGATAGGCAGGACATCATTCGGGCGAAATTGACGTGCAATTTGCGCGATCTGTGAGGGCACCGCTCGGGGTAAGCGGTCATCACACTTGCCCTTTTGGGCGATTCGGCCCCGTTATGACCCACCGAACCCCTGTCGAAGCGGGCTGAAGAGACCATCATGAACCAGCGCCAGATTTTCACGCTCCTATTGTCGGCCAGCGTTCTATCGGGATGTGCCGGTTTGAAAAGTCGCGTGCCGGAATATCCGATCGTCGCTGACGCCAGCGCGCCCGCAAGCACCCCTGCAAGCGGGCCCATCAGCGCGCCGGTTCAATTGGCCCCCGTCGCGCCTACCGCGAAGCCGATATCAGAAGCCAAGGTCACGCCTGCCGCTGAACCGGCTATTCAGCGCACGCCGATTGCGGTGGACGATGCGCCCGAGAAAGCAACTCCCGCTGCGGTAACGCCCGTCTCGGTCGCCCCCATCGCAACCTCGCAGGCTAAGCCGCTCGTCACCGCCGTGCCCACTGCGCTCGATGCCGCGATCACAGAACGCCTGACAAGCTGCAGCACCATCGCCAACCGCCCGCCGGTCGCGCTTGTGCCAGAAGACCAAGCCATTGCCGAAAGCGGCGGTGCGCTGCGCCTAGGATCAGCCCTTCGGGTCGGCGCTGGTCAGTTTGATGATCGGGCAACGTCCGCCGTCGGACCTGTGACCTATCGCTATGTGGCGTCCTATCGCGGCCTCTCCGCAGACCTGGTTCAGGTCACTGAAGGGGGCGTGGTCAGCTATATCCTGCTCAACCGCCACACCGGCGCTCAGGCCCGGCTGTCAGACATTCCAACGCCCTCACCCGATGGCCGCTATTTTGCCGCCGCCGTAGTCAAACGCTTTGACTTCACCGGGGTCGAGATCATCGAACAGGTCGGTGGGTCTTGGGCCAAGGGCGTACAGGTCAGCGATGCCCCCGCCCCGTGCGATCTGCACTGGCTCTCGGGCGACAGTCTCGCGGTCCGGGTGTGGAACACCGGCGCAAGGCGCGATGCCGTGGTCCAGTTCAGCAATCAGACCTGGACCACGACGATCCGCTAAGCGGCCTTAAAGGCGCGCGGCGTGGAAGGCCACGTGGTCGTCAATGAAGCTGGCCATGAAGAAGTAGGAATGGTCATAGCCCGGCTGACGGCGCACGGTCACCTTGACGCCTGCCTCAGCCGCAGCGGCTTCTAGGCGCTCGGGGCGAAGCTGGTTCTCAAGGAAATTATCCCCCAGACCCTGATCGACCAGAATATCGTCGAACGCCTTGCCTGCACCGGCCGCGATC
>CALFYB010000256.1 GCA_937952995.1 uncultured Caulobacteraceae bacterium | reverse complement strand
ACCTTCGACATGTACGGCGTGTTCTTCTCAGGACACCCCGACCTGCGCCGCATTCTGACCGACTATGGCTTCCATGGTCACCCGCTGCGCAAAGACTTCCCGATGACGGGCTATGTCGAGGTTCGTTATGACGACTCGCTCAAGCGCGTGGTCTACGAGCCGGTGAAGATCACTGAATATCGTGCGTTCGATTTCCTCAGCCCATGGGAAGGCGCGCAATACGCCCTTCCAGGCGACGAAAAGGCGAAGGTGTAAGATCATGGCTGATGACATGACCCCGCTGCCGACGGTGGCCGCTGCCGATGCGGACGTGGCCTTGGTGACCGAAACCAAGGTTCGCAAGTTCAACATCAACTTCGGGCCTCAGCACCCTGCTGCCCACGGCGTTCTTCGCTTGGTGCTCGAGATGGACGGCGAAGTGGTTGAGCGGGTGGACCCGCATATTGGCCTGCTTCATCGCGGCACCGAAAAGCTGATCGAAGCGCGGACCTATCTCCAGAACACGCCCTATTTCGACCGCCTCGACTATGTCGCGCCGATGAATCAGGAGCACGCCTTCGTTCTGGCCATCGAAAAGATGCTCGGCCTCGAAGTGCCAAAGCGGGCGCAGTTGATCCGGGTTCTGTTTTCCGAAATTGGCCGCATCCTGTCGCACCTGCTGAACGTGACGACGCAGGCCATGGACGTGGGGGCTCTGACGCCACCGCTTTGGGGCTTTGAACAGCGCGAAAAGCTGATGGTGTTCTATGAGCGGGCCTGCGGTGCGCGCCTGCACGCCAACTATTTCCGTCCCGGCGGCGTTCATCAAGACCTGCCTGAAGCTCTGATCGCGGATATCGACGCCTGGTGTCTCGCGTTCCCGAGCTACATGCGCGACATGGATGACCTGATCACGGGCAACCGGATTTTCAAGCAGCGCAATGTCGATATCGGCGTGGTGACCCGTCAGGAGGCTCTGGATTGGGGCTTCTCGGGCGTCATGGTTCGCGGCTCTGGCATCGCTTGGGACCTGCGCCGTAATCAGCCTTACGAGTGTTATGACGAGCTGGATTTCGACATTCCGCTCGGCAAGAACGGCGACTGCTACGACCGCTATCTGTGCCGCATGGAAGAGATGCGCCAGTCGGTGCGGATCATGCGTCAATGCGTTGCAAAGCTGGCTGAAACGCCCGGTCCCGTCATGACTGAGGATCACAAGGTCGTTCCCCCGCGCCGCGCCGATATGAAGCGGTCGATGGAAGCCCTGATCCATCACTTCAAGCTCTATACCGAAGGCTTCCACGTGCCTGCCGGTGAGGTCTATGCCTGCGTCGAAGCCCCCAAGGGTGAGTTCGGCGTGTTCTTGGTGGCTGATGGCTCCAACAAGCCCTACCGCTGCAAGATCCGGGCACCGGGCTTCCATCACCTTCAGTCCATGGACTGGATGAACCGTGGTCACATGCTGGCCGACGTCAGCGCCATTCTCGGCTC
>CALFYB010000255.1 GCA_937952995.1 uncultured Caulobacteraceae bacterium | reverse complement strand
TTGGGGGAAGTACCGGCGCAGCCGGGGTAGGGGGTCTTGTTTAAAAAACAACCAAGGCCCTCACCCAACCCTCTCCCACAGGGAGAGGGCCAAAAACCGATAAGCCCTCGCCCCCTGGGGGAGAGGGTTGGGTGAGGGGGATTACAACCACTCCCCCCTCACTTTTCCGCCTCAGGCCTTCTTCGAGGTTAAGGCCTTGGCCCGGATCTTTCGGCGGGCTTCGTGGCGCTCTAGGACTTCGGCGAGATATTTGCCGGTCCAGCTGTCCTTAGCCTGGGCGACATCTTCGGGGGTGCCAGTGGCCACGATCAAGCCGCCGCCATCGCCGCCTTCGGGGCCGAAATCGACGAGCCAGTCTGCGGTCTTGATGACGTCGAGATTGTGCTCAATGACCACCACCGTGTTGCCCTGATCGACCAGCTCATGCAGCACCTCGAGCAGCTTCTTGGTGTCTTCGAAATGCAGACCCGTGGTCGGCTCATCCAGGATGTAGAGCGTCTTGCCCGTGGCGCGGCGCGAAAGTTCCTTGGACAGCTTGACCCGCTGGGCCTCGCCGCCGGACAGGGTGGTCGCCGACTGGCCGACCTTGACATAGGACAGACCGACCCGCTTGAGCGTCTCCATCTTGTCGCGCACGGACGGGACAGCCTTGAAGAAGGCGGCGGACTCTTCGACCGTCATGTCCAGAATGTCGGCAATCGACTGGCCCTTGAACAGGATCTCCAAGGTTTCGCGATTGTAGCGGCGGCCCTTGCAGATGTCGCAGGTGACATAGACGTCGGGCAGGAAGTGCATCTCGATCTTGATCAGGCCATCGCCCTGACAGGCCTCGCAGCGCCCGCCCTTGACGTTGAAGCTGAACCGGCCGGGGCCATAGCCGCGCACCTTGGATTCAGGCAATTGGGCGAACCAGTCCCGAATCGGTTGGAACGCACCGGTATAGGTCGCAGGGTTCGAGCGCGGCGTGCGGCCAATCGGCGATTGGTCGATATCGATGATCTTATCGAAATGCTCCAGCCCCTCGATGCGGTCGTGAGGAGCAGGGCCTTCGCTGGCATTGTTGATGCGGCGCGCGGCGGCCTTGTACAGGGTCTCGATGGTGAAGGTCGACTTGCCGCTGCCGGATACGCCGGTGATGCAGGTGAAGACCCCGACCGGAATTTCGCCGGTAATGTTGCGCAGATTATTGCCCCGCGCGCCGGTGACCTTGAGCATCTTTTTGCGATTGATCGGACGACGACCATCGGGAACGGGAATTTCACGCGCGCCTGTCAGATACTGGCCCGTCAGGCTGTTGCCGTTGGCCATAATGTCGTCTGGCGTGCCTTCAGCGACGATATGACCACCATGGATGCCGGCGGCAGGTCCCATATCGATGACGTGGTCAGCGGTGAGGATGGCTTCCTCATCATGCTCGACCACCAGCACTGAATTGCCGAGGTCGCGCAGACCGCGCAGGCTTTGTAGCAGGCGGGTATTGTCGCGTTGGTGCAGGCCGATGGAGGGCTCGTCCAGCACATAGAGCACGCCCGTCAGGCCCGATCCGATCTGGCTGGCCAAGCGGATGCGCTGGCTTTCGCCGCCCGACAGGGTGCCCGAGGCCCGTGATAGGTTCAGATAGTCCAGCCCGACATCGACCAGGAACCGCAGGCGATCATTGATCTCCTTCAAGATCCGCCGGGCGATCTCCATCTGCTTGGGCGTCAGTTGGCCCTCAAGCGATTCAAACCATTCCTGCGCCTTGCGGATCGGCAGTTCGGAGACTTCGCCGACATGC
>CALFYB010000254.1 GCA_937952995.1 uncultured Caulobacteraceae bacterium | reverse complement strand
GTAATTACGAGAAATATCAATATGCCCGTAGGAGAAATTCCTTTGGGCCGAGCTGTCCCAGACATGAAGGGCTGCAAAAGGAGTTACCCGAAGATCCTCGACCTTGGCTGACCCTAGATCACTATGAATATCAAGTGTGCCCGTCGTTTTGTTAGCCGCCCTCAGGACAACCGTTCGAGCCTGCGGCCTACCTTCCGGGGTAACTGTGGCCAGCGTCGGGTGCCGAGCCGGGGCATGACGGTCGTGGACACCACGGGTCAGCCGAGTCCAGACTTCGGCATATAGCTGCGACAGATCAGAAGCCCAAGGATGGGGGCCGGGAGTCACTTGTAAACCTCGCGTCGGTCACCAAAAGCACGGACACGTCTGCGCCAAGCGCGATAGCTGCCGGATTTCAGATTTTGCCGCATCAATGCCTTTACCTCGTCCGCACTCACCCCGTGCAGGGCGCGGATCTGGTCAAAGCTGACATGGTCACTTAGCGCCATCTCAATGATTTCGCTGAGAGTCGCAGTGTCTAGAGGCTGACTTTTCATGCGATGACAGATGTCTTTGCCGCGTCACAAGTCAAGCGCGCCTTGCTGATGTGCAGCAGCGTCCATAACCGTAGCCACCTATACCGCTGCCGAAAAGAAACCGTCTCATTTCAATCGGGCGTCGGGCCACCGCGACAGATACTGTCTGTCAAGAGCTTGGCTATGTGGGGCCGCTGCTCGCCGCGGAGCTCTTAGCCGTCATTGGCCCTATCTCGGTAGCCTCCCCCCAACAAGGGCTGGGGGAGCACTATTGGCTTAAGGGTCCAGCGGGTCTGAGGGATCGATCAGACTACAGATCGGATTTGCACGAAATTCCAGACTGGTCGGCGAGGCCCTGTTCCCGATCGTTGCTGGTACATAACCAAGATCATTCATGGCACGGGCTGCGAAGGCTTCACTTCCCGCATAATTAATATGATCCACATTCGAAACCATCAGGGCGGTCTGGTCCAAGGGTGCGCCGACAGATTTCAACAGTCTGCACGTATCACGCAAATTGGTTGTCGTGTGGCGGGCGAAGGGTTCGACGAGGATGGCCTCAGCGGGGACACCGTAATCTTCGATCAATGCTTTTCGCATTTCGAACGCTTCATAATAGTCCGTTCCCCGTGGATGAACATTCGCGCCACTCACCACAATGATCGGGGCCTGTTTATCGAAGTAGAGTCGCGCTACCATTGCGACGTTTAACTTGCTGCTGGCGCTCAGAGGCGTTTTAAGATCGTCGGGGCCGACACCTAAGGCTAAGATTACCGAATATTTATAGGACTTCCAGTTTAAGAACCTCGCTCGGGTCGAGGTCATTTTGTTTAATTTCTGTTGTTCGGAGATCTGCCGAATAGCCTCTATCCGTCCGGCCGCATAAAGCAGTGATGCTGAGATGTTCAGGCTTGGCTCATCGGTGTCAGCGCTATCAGGGTCCAGTCCTGCCAGTTCAACAGCGATCTTAACGTTTTTCTCAACGACCTTGGGAAGCGTCAAATCAGGACCGTCAATCGCAGGGTACCGGGGCGCAAGCCCTTGTCCATAGACCGCTAATATTGCGTTGATGCCGCGCAGCTCATAAAGAATCTGCTGGCGACTATTGGGTTCCGATGCCGCCACATCCGCCGTCAACTGCATCTCATCGGCCGTCCAGACTTCTGCAGAAATGCGGCAGGCGACATCTGGACCACACAGTTCTCGGCGAATGGCGCGCTGCTTTAGAACCCCTTGAGCGGGCGGTGGAAGTTTTTTCAGATCCCACTGCGAGGTTGCGGGAAACAGTCTGCGTTTCAGTTCCATCACGGTCGCGTTGTTTACAGTCGAGGCGCTTGATCCCGACGGCGACAAAATTACAGCGACCAGACCAATGGCACTAACGGCTGAGAAGCGGGTTACCACTTGCGACCCACCACACTAAAGCTGCGACCAAACAGTGGGTGCCCGTAAATAGGAGACGGCGGGGCTTGTCCTGAAAGGATATCGGTACGGGAATTGTCCTTGGTAAGACACATTTTGTTGGCAAGGTTTTCACCCACCAGCTGGAGCCTCCAGCCCTGGTGGGTAAGCGTTGCCCCCGCCTCTACAGTGCCAAGCGAGGATAAGGCGGTCACATTCAGAACGTCCACATAACAGCGGCCCGTAAACCCATAGTCTACATAGGCTTCTTGCATGTGACATGACCCCATATCTCATCCAGCCATAACGAAAATCATATCGTTATTTGAGCCAATTCCACACCAACAAATAACACGGAACACTAAGCGGCTGACGGTCACTTAATAACTAACAAAGTCATTGTATTATCAAAGGGTCCTTGAGTGGCGCTCCAATTTCTGCGAAATCATCGGTGATGGATGATATAGATGCCGTGATAACTTGGGTGGATGGAGCTGCGTCCGCCCACTACGAAAAGCGCGCGCGCTTTATGTCTGCAGCTGAACAGCCTTTGCATAGTAACGCCATCAACCCGCACCGCTGGATCGATAGCGACGAGTTGGGCTATTGCCTTCGGTCGATCGAACTCAATGCGCCGTGGATTCGCCGTGTCTGGATCATTACTGATGACCAACAGCCGCGCCTGACAAAGCTCTCATCGGCATTTCGCGCTAAGATAAGCATTATCGACCATCGCGAGATTTTCGCTGGCTATGAACATGTCCTGCCGACCTTCAACTCGATCAGCATTGAAACAATGCTATGGCGCATTGATGACCTCGCCGAGCGGTTTCTGTACTTCAATGACGACGTGTTCGTGACCACGCCTGTTAAGCCAGACGACTTTTTTACGCCTAAGGGGCCCCTACTTCGAGGTCACTGGGCAGATCATGGCGATCTGGAGCATTGCGCTATAAAACGTAGCGAAGTGTCGTTGCTGAATCATTTCAACCAGATCAAGTCGGCCGCCCTGATGGGCTATGGAGCGGACCACATTTTTCTGAGCGCCCACGTCGTGCATCCAATGCTGCGATCAGTGATGGAAAAGTTATTCACTGAGCACCAGGATATGTTTCTCGAAAATATGGCCCACCGGTTTCGCTGCACCGAGCAGTTCCTTCCCCAAGCGCTCCACAATCATGCCTGTATTCGAGATGGCAGCGCCGCGATACTAGACAGGCTCGACCATCTTCACCTGCCGGTTGGAATGTTCGACGACCGAACTGTCGAGCAGGTCAGGGCTGATGTGGGTGCGGCCGCATCGCCCGCAATCAAGTTTTTATGCATCAACGATTTGCCAATGCTCGAGCAACATATCGGCGATGCCCGCGACTGGATCGAATATGTGATTGGCTTGAGGACCATCGAGCCAAAACCAGCCTATCAGTAAACAGCCATAAAAGCGGATATCGGCGCGGAACGCTTTGTCTCTGCCTCTGCCTCTGCCTCTGCCTAACGCCACAGACCCGTCCGCAGTCATGCGTAAACGCGGGAATGATGGTTATGTTCAGATAATCGAGACGGGACCCGCCAGACGCTCAGCAACCTGTTTAACGGCCACACTGCCCTTTCA
>CALFYB010000253.1 GCA_937952995.1 uncultured Caulobacteraceae bacterium | reverse complement strand
TGACTACCACCTGGTAAATCCCAGTCCCTGGCCCCTGGTTGGCTCAGCCGCATCCGTTGTGATGGCGCTTGGGGGCGTGATCTGGATGAAGGGCCTGTTTGGTCTTCCCAAGCATGATCCCCTGGTATTTTTCCTGGGTCTCGCTGGCGTCTTGCTGACCATGGCGGGCTGGTGGCGTGATGTGACCATCGAGGCCAATCAGGGGGATCACACCCCGGTTGTTTCGATCGGCCTGCGCTATGGCATGATCATGTTCATCGCCTCGGAAGTGATGTTCTTTGTCGCCTGGTTCTGGATCTTCTTTGAGATGGCCCTGTTCCATCACAATCGGACCCTGTCGTCGATCGAGGAAGTCCGGACGGCCTGGGCGACCTGGCCTCCCAAGGGGATTGAAACCGTTCCGGCCTGGAACCTCCCCATGGTCAATACCCTTACGCTTCTGCTGTCCGGCACGACGGTGACCTGGGCCCACCATGCCCTGCAGACCGGTGACCGCAAGGGAGCCAAGATCGGCCTGGCCCTGACAATTCTTCTCGGCGTGATCTTCACCTCGGTGCAGGCTTCGGAATATGCCCATATCCTGCAGCACAAGTATTTCTTCGGTGGCGTTGGCGCTGAGAACTCGGGCCTCTACGGCTCGTCCTTCTTCATGGCCACCGGCTTCCACGGCTTCCACGTGCTGATCGGCACGATCTTCCTGATCGTCTGCTTCTTCCGTCTGCTGGGCGGCGGCTTCACGGCCAAGCAGCACTTCGGCTTCGAGGCGGCGGCCTGGTACTGGCACTTCGTCGACGTGGTGTGGCTGTTCCTCTTTGTCGCCATCTACGTGTGGGCGGCTGGGGCGCGCCGATCGAGTGATCCGGTGACGGCTTCGGATGAAGCTTCGAAAGGGCAGGGCGGAGCAATCCGCGCTGCCCTTTTCGGTTTGTGCCCCCGCTGCGCCGCACGCACGCTGTGGGATGCCCCCGCAGCATTTGCGCCCGCATGCCGGAGCTGCGGGCTTGCGTTTGCCGAGTTCGAACCGCGCGGGCGCTGGCTCTATCTCGTGCTGCTGCCGCTCACATTCCTGCTTATGGCAGGGGCGCTCAAGCTGGACGAGGCGGCCCGTCTGCCGTTTTGGCTGATGATGGGATTAATTGTCGTGGTGGTGCCAGGTGTGATCGTGAGCGCGCTGCGGCTCATCAAGTCGCTCAACGACCGGCTGGACCACCGCGTGGCCGAACGCACGGCCGAGCTGGCGCGCAAGAACATCGAGCTGGTGGCGGCGGTGGACCGGTTGATGCGCCACGCCGACGGCCACTGGATCTGGATGCTCGATCGTTCGCAGGTGCTCGAGCGCGATGCCGAGGGCAAGCACCTGCTCGGCACGGTCGAGCTTGGCCCGGAATGTCACGGGATCGTCGCCGTCGAACATGCCGCTGCCCGCATTGGGCAATTCGACCATGTTGCGGCGCAATTCCTGATCGGTGACGGTGGCCCCCGAGTTGTCCTTGATCGCCGAGTTGATGTTGTTGGCGGCGTCCCGGCGGAAGGTGGCGAACTTGTAGAGTTTTTCCTGCGTCGCCGGGTCGAGCTTGCCGGCCTTGGCCTGGATCTCATAGGCCGCGCCGCCGAGATCAATGACACCGGCCAAGACGGCTGGCGCTGGCCCTTTCTTGAAACCATAGCCCGCCGGGAGGGTCAGGGTCAGGCCGCCGGGACCGCGCTCGATCGTCTGGGGCCGGGCATGGTCTAAGAGCGTGCTGTCAAAAGCAAAGAAATAGGCCTCCGGGAAATTGCCGCCTGCCAGCGGAGCGCCGGTGATCGAGAGCTTCACCACGCCCTGATCACGGGTCATCACCGCCTTGAGGCCCGCCAGCTTTGGTGCAGCCGTCAGGGTGTCGGAGATGGCCTTTGCCGCCTTGGCATCGATCTTGGGCGCACCGGCTGCGACCACGACCTCAGCCGTCAGGCTGGCCTGTTCGGGGATGCAGATGTCCTTACAGACCAAAAATCCAGCCTCGGTCTTTAGGCTAATGCGCTCACCCGGCTTGGCATCGGCAGGCACGGTGATCGACACCGGCAACAGGACCTCGCCCTCATAGCCATAGTTCATCAAGGTGCCGAGCGGCAGGCGCTTTGGCGTCGGCCAAACGATCTGGCCGGCTTGCCAGCCCGAAGGCAAGCGCCAGTCCAGCGTCGTCGCCTGCCCCGCATCGCCGGGATTGCGCCAATAGGTGTGCCAGTCCTTGGCGATGGTCTGACGCAAAGCCACTAGGACCTCGCCGCCGGGGACCGCTTCGCCGCTGACGATCAGCTCCGCCTTCACATGGCCCGTATCGACCACCGCTGCCGCCGCAGGGGTGGTCGGTCCCGCCAAGCCGGACAGGATCAAGCTAAAGAGAGCGGCTTTGAGGGCCGTGAACAGAGGCTTCAAACGTAAAATCCTTCAGGTCCGGCACACCGGGATCATCGCCGGGTAGAGCTAAGGCCAGATTGTCGTGGTGCCAAGCCTTGTTCAGCGTTCAAGACCTCTCGACATTGACGACAACCACGCCATGATCCCCTTCAAACATAGGGTTCTTGAGGAAAAAAACAGCATGACCACCAATTGGCCGACCAACAAACAATGGATTTTGCGCAAGCGCCCCGAGGGCGACATCAGTGCCGAAGATCTGGACCTCATCGATGCGCCCGTGCGCGACCTTGAGGACGGCGAAGTTCTGGTCCGCAATATCTATCTGTCGCTGGACCCCACCAACCGCATCTGGATGAGCGATCAGGATCAGTATCTGCCGCCGGTCGAGCTGGGCGAGGTCATGCGCGGCGGAACCATTGGTGTGGTCGAGGCCTCGCGCTCAAACCGCTATCAGCCCGGCGATCTGGTCAATCCTGGCCTTGGTGGCTGGCAGGCCTATACGATTGGGCACGAAGATGCCGTCAATCCGGTGCCAAGCCTTCCCGGCATTCCGCTGACCGCCTTTATGAGCGTCCTTGGGGCCACGGGCCTGACCGCCTATTTCGGCCTGATGGATATTGGCAAGCCACAGCCCGGCGAGACCGTCGTGGTCTCTGCCGCTGCGGGCGCGGTCGGCTCTATCGTTGGCCAGATTGCCAAGCTCAAGGGCTGCCGGGTCATTGGCATTGCCGGGGGTCCCGACAAGTGCCGCTGGCTGGTCGAGGAACTCGGCTTTGACGGGGCTATCGACTATAAGAACGAAGATGTCGGCGCGGCCCTCGACCGGCTCTGCCCCAATGGCATTGACGTCAATTTCGAGAATGTTGGCGGCAAGATCATGGATGCGGTCTTTACGCGCATGAACCTCAATGGCCGCATGGCGCTCTGCGGCATGATCTCGACCTACAACCATGATGGCCTCGTCCCAGGACCTGCCGACTTCGCCCACACCCTGATGAAGCGCATCCTGATTAAGGGCTTTATTGTCATCGACTATCTGCCGCGCGCGGCTGAAGCCTTCGCCGAACTGGCCCCTTGGGTCATGGAAGGCAAGATCAAGTGGAAGGCCCACGCCGTCGACGGGCTGGAAAATGCTGCCGAAGCGGTCAAGCGTCTGTTTACCGGCGATCACGACGGTAAGCTGCTGATCCGCATTTCTCCTGAGCCCTAAGAGGTCCCTGTGCCCGCCTATTTTGAACAGATCGAGATCGGACAGGTCGTGTCGCTGGGGGCGGTGGCCGTGGATGAGCAGGCGCTAAATGCCTTCATCACCACCTTCGCCCCCGGTTGGCACAGCGACGAGGGTGCGCCTGATGCGATGGTCTATGCCCTGTGGGCGAGGCTGGATGGTCAGGCAAGCAAGGACTGGCCCCAGACCAAGCGTCTAGCGGTCGACGCCCTGCGCTGGGCCCGCAATCCTCCGCACGGGGAACTGCTCCGGGGCCGAATGACCATCTTGGGCAAGGACCCGGTCGGCGACGCCAAGGGCATCGTCATTGCCCAGCATGATCTGTTGGATGAGGGCGGGCGGCTGGTGTTCTCGTGCCTGACCCGCAGCCTGTTCGCCTGCCAACCAGACTGAACGAAAAAGGGGGATGGCCGAAACCATCCCCCTCGATCTTTTAGCCCGTTAGGTTTTTAAGGCCTAGGCTTGGGCCTGCTCTGCTGCGTTACGCACCAGAACCTTGGTGATCAGCTTGTCCCAGCCGAGCAAGGACACCAGGTGCGCATAGATTTGCGACAGGGCGCCATTGTCACGCAGGGCCATGAACTTGTCCTGCGGCAGGGCGAGAAGCTTTTCTTCCGAAACTGCGAAATATTCGGCGACCACTTGGGGCTCGCCCACCGTGCCGTCTTCGTTGCGCGGGTGGAACAGGGCCTGACGGGTTTCGAACAGGTCCATCTCCTTCAGAACGGCGACGAAATTGTCCGTGCGCTGACGCTCGGCTTCGAAGTCGTTACAGAACTGG
>CALFYB010000252.1 GCA_937952995.1 uncultured Caulobacteraceae bacterium | reverse complement strand
CGACCGTGGCAGAGCTGGTGCGCCAGTGGGGGCGTATTGATGTGCTTGTGAACAACGCAGGCATAACCCAGCCCCTGAAAACCCTTGAAATCGGGCCTGCAAATTATGACGCAGTTCTGGACGTCAGCCTGCGTGGCACCTTGTACATGAGTCAGGCCGCAATCCCTGCCATGCGCGCGCAGAAGGCGGGCAGCATCATCAACCTGTCCTCGGTTTCGGCGCAGCGGGGTGGGGGCGTCTTTGGCGGTCCGCATTACTCGGCTGCAAAGGCCGGTATCCTTGGATTGACCAAGGCGATGGCGCGCGAACTGGCTCCGGCCAATGTCCGCATCAACGCCATTTGTCCGGGCTTCATCGCCACCGACATCACTGCGGGCAAGCTGTCACCCGAGATGATGGCCACGGTCTTGGCGGGGATTCCGATGGGCCGCGCGGGGGAGGCGGCGGATGTTGCGGGCTGTGCTTTGTTCCTTGCCTCAAGCCTGTCAGCCTATTGTACAGGCACCGAAGTCGACGTGAACGGCGGTTTGCTGATCCACTGACCGGACTAACCTTTCAGGTGGAAAGGCGGCCCCGACAAGGGTCGCCTTTCTTCATGCCCCGTCTTGCCCACCTTCGGCCTCGACGAAACCTGCGCGGCGTTCGAACCTGATCTGATGCCCGCGGGCGTCCAGCCACGATCTTGCCGTTGCCATATCCCGTGCGCCGACCCCTTCGACCCAATTCGCAAAAAGCCGGACCGAGCGGCGCCCCATATGGCGGGCAGGGCAGACCAGCCAATAGGCAGGGAATTCTATGACCTCGAAGGCGTTCGACAGCGGCACAAGCTGGCCAGAGCGCAGTTCCTCGAAGGCCAGTGTGGTGCTTTCAAGAATCACGCCCCCGCCGTCCTTGGCAAGTTGCACCGACATGGATGAGCGGTCAAAGCGGTAGGGATAGGTCATCGACGCACCCGTCACACCGTTGCGTGGCAGCCAGTAATCCCACCGGAAATATCCCTTGACCGAGTCGATCAGCCGCGCCTTGGCAAGCTGCTCGCGCGGGTCGGCAGAGATTGCCCGCAATTCCTCAAGATAGGATGGCGCGCACATTGGCAGGATCAAACCCCCGAATGCGCTCACCAAAGCGCCGAATTGCTGCAATACCTCGCTGATAGGCATCATTGCCCAATAATTTGTTGTCAGTTAAGCCAGCAGCCAAACGGACAGACTCACGCAGCGTATCAATCGGACGTAGCTGTGTGCCTGAAGGCGTCTTGACGACTTGGGCTACCAGCATACGAAAGCTATTAGACCCAAGATCGACTGCAGCGACGAGGTCAGTAGCGTTCATGACGGATTTACTCTGATGTAAGGACACAGCATTTCCAATAGAAGCAGGTTTACTTGAATATGTCTATTTTATGAAACTCTGATGACACATTCGTGAAACGAGACCCTAGTCTACTGGGAAGCGGCCTAGGCAGCTAAATTTTGCTCCGCACTGGAGCAATCTTGACTTCCGAAACTGCAGAAAATACAGCAATCTCCTGATCTGGGCTTCAAAATGATGCTGCAACTTGGGCAGCGATATAAATGCTGAGAATAGCCTTGAGAGATCTCAAGGGTTTCTTGTCCGTAACAGTTAGGGCAGGTA
>CALFYB010000251.1 GCA_937952995.1 uncultured Caulobacteraceae bacterium | reverse complement strand
TTTGAGGTCGAGGCGCAGCGCTCGCCCGGAACCAGCTTGTCGGGGTTCATGCCCAGGCACATGGAACAGCCCGGCTCGCGCCAGTCGAACCCGGCGGCGATGAGGATCTGGTCCAGCCCCTCGGCCTCGGCCTGATCGCGCACGAGGCCAGAGCCCGGAACGACCATGGCGCTGACGTGAGCGGCGACCTTGCGGCCCCGCGCTACATCGGCGGCGGCGCGCAGGTCTTCGATGCGGCTGTTGGTGCAGGAACCGATAAAGACCCGGTCGATGCGGGCCTCGCTGATCGGCTGGCCACCGGTCAGGCCCATATAGTCCAAGGCCCGCTGAATCTGAGTGGCGCGGGCGGCGTTGGGCGCTTCGGCTGGATCAGGCACATTGCCCGACACCGGCACCACATCTTCGGGACTGGTGCCCCAAGTCACCAAGGGGCTGAGCGCGGCCGTATCAATGCGGATCTCGCGGTCGAACAGGGCGTCCGGATCGCTATAGAGGCTCGACCAATAGGTCATGGC
Organism: uncultured Caulobacteraceae bacterium; assembly: GCA_937952995.1. Classification (GTDB taxonomy): domain Bacteria; phylum Pseudomonadota; class Alphaproteobacteria; order Caulobacterales; family Caulobacteraceae; genus CAISGS01. Next base: position 5,470 of record CALFYB010000251.1, on the reverse strand, counting down.
CGCTTCCCAGGCCGCGCCCTTGGGGGCTGCAGGGCGTCCGCGCATATAGTCGAACGCCTTGGCATCGGGCGCGATCAGACCGGCCTTGGCTCCCGCCTCGATGGTCATGTTGCAAAGGGTCATGCGCCCTTCCATCGACAGGGCCTCGATGGCCGGGCCGGCATATTCGATCACCGAGCCCGTGCCGCCGCCCGTGCCGATCAGGCCGATCAGGGCGAGGGCAAAGTCCTTGGCACCGACGCCGGGTGCAGGCTCGCCGTCGAACCAGACGCGCATATTCTTGGCCTTGCGCTGACGCAGGGTCTGGGTGGCGAGGACATGCTCGACCTCGGAGGTGCCAATGCCGTGGGCCAAGGCCCCAAAGGCGCCGTGGGTGGAGGTGTGGCTGTCGCCGCAGACGATGGTCATGCCCGGCTGGCTGCGGCCCTGTTCGGGACCCACCACATGGACAATGCCGTTGCGCACATCACCCATGGGGAAGAACTCGATCCCCGCCTCAGCGACATTGCGCTCTAGGGTTTGCAGTTGCAGCCGCGCCTCTTCGTCAGCCACGGCACCGGTGCCTGCCGCCTGATTGATGGTCGGCACATTATGGTCCGCGACCGCGAGGGTCCGGTCCGGTCGCCGCACAGGGCGTCCCGCAGCGCGCAGACCTGCAAAGGCCTGGGGCGTCGTCACCTCGTGGATCAGGTGCAGGTCGATATAGAGGATGGTCTCGCCGTTGGCATCTTCCGCCACCCGGTGCGCATCCCAAATCTTGTCATAGAGAGTTTTGCCGGTCATCCCCGCGATTTAGGGGATTTTGGCTGGTATTGCCAGAGGCACTAGGGGGTTGGGACGGATTATGGAACAGGATGGACAGAGATAAAATCACCGTTCAATCTACCATAAATAGAAACAGAATCGATCAAGGGCCTCAGTGACCCCAACCTTACATCTTTACTTGGATGACTCAGGGTCCCGCGACCTCGATAGAACGCAGTCGCAAACTGGCTCTGACTGGTTTGCTCTCGGCGGGCTATTGATCCGGGAGGAGGACGAGGCCAGCGCTCGTCAGTCCCATGCCAACTTCTGTCAAGACTGGCACATTTCCAAACCATTGCATTCTTATGAGATCAGAAAGCGCACGGCCAATTTCGAATGGCTCAATCAATTATCAGAGCAGCAGCGTCAGCAATTTTTCGATGAACTGACCCAGATGCTTGTCGCCCTTCCAGTACTGGGTACGGCCTGCGTCATTGATCGGCAGGGATATAATGACCGATACAGGGCCCAATATGGCCTCAGGCGATGGGCCCTGTGCAAAACAGCCTTTTCCATAGTGGTGGAACGGGCCGCTAAATATGCTCGGCAACAGGATCGCAGGCTGAAGGTCTTTTATGAGCGATCCGACAAACAAAATGAGGCGCGTATGGACGGATATTTTGCCGCCCTCCGATCATCGGGCATGCCCTTCGATCAGATCAGTTCCCAACCCTATAGCCCTTTAAGCTCTGTCCAGATGCAAAAGACCCTGTGGGAATGTCGTAAGAAATTCAAAACATCCCCCATCATGCAGTTCGCCGATCTCTATCTTTTCCCGCTCTGTATAGGCGGATACGACCAGACTGACCGTGCGCTTATGACCCTGCGCAAACACGACCGCATTATCGACTGTGTCTTGCCCTCTCAAAATCAGCGGGACATGGGCGTAAAATACAGCTGTTTCGATTTCGGACATGAAAAAGGGAAGGACGTGTCCTTCCCTTAGTCGGCCGAATATATGACCTCGTGGGCTCCGCCCGTGTTTTGGTTGCGCCGAAATACAACAAAAGTCAAGAAATTCTACCTAACCGGGATAAGCCGCCCCCAAAGAAAAAGGCCCCGGTGTTGCCACCGGAGCCTTTGAAGGTCGTGTCCGTCGAAGATCTTAGCCTTCGGTCGGAGCAGTCTTTGGCGCGCGAACGGTTTGACGTTCGGCGATGCGGGCGCTCTTGCCGCGACGATCGCGCAGGTAATAGAGCTTGGCGCGCCGGACGACGCCGCGACGCTTAACTTCGATGGATTCAATCATCGGCGACAGCAGGGGGAACACGCGTTCCACGCCTTCACCGAAGGAAATCTTGCGAACTGTGAAGTTCTCTTGGATGCCGCCGCCGGAGCGGGCGATGCAGACGCCCTCATAGGCCTGGACGCGCTCGCGCTCGCCTTCCTTAATGCGGACATTGACGCGCAGCGTATCGCCGGGCTGGAAGTGTGGGACGCCGCGAAGGGCGAGTAGGCGCTGAGCTTCTTCGTGCTCCAGCGTTTGGATCATGTTCATCGGTCTATCTCCTGGGCTTAATCGCCCTTTGCCTGTTGTTTGGCGAGACGGGCAGCCCAAAGGTCGGGCCGACGCTCGCGGGTCGTCTCTTCTCTAAGCTTTTGGCGCCATTGCCGGATCCCCTGATGGTTTCCCGATAACAGCACCTCGGGGATGTCTAGCCCTTCGAACTTCCGCGGTCTCGTATAGTGCGGATGTTCAAGGAGCCCGTCCTCGAAGCTTTCTTCCTCCAGCGATGCAGCCTGACCCAGAACCCCTGGAACCAGCCTGACGCAGGCCTCAATCGCGACCATGGCCGCAGCCTCACCACCGGCAAGAACAGCGTCACCGACGGCGACCTCTTCGAACCCTCGGGCATCAAGCACCCGCTGGTCCACCCCCTCGAACCGACCGCAAAGGACAATAATGCCCGGCGCAGTGGCCCATTGTTTCACACGCGCCTGAGTCAGGGGCCGACCCCGCGCGCTCATGTACAAAAGCGGCCGTCCCGCCAGCTCGAGATTATCGAGCGCAGCAGCAATGACGTCCGCCTTCATGACCTGTCCCGGGCCGCCACCCGCAGGGGTGTCGTCGAGGAAGCCGCGCTTATCTGCTGAAAATTGCCGAATGTCCACTGTTTCCAAGGACCAGAGGTTCTGTTCACGCCAAGCGGTGCCGATAAGCGACACCCCAAGAGGCCCGGGAAAGGCCTCTGGAAACATGGTCAGAACAGAAACAGCGAAGGTCATGGGCAAGCGCGATCCAAAGGCAAAGTCCTGCGCCTTATAGAGCCACGCGCTACATTGCCCAAGTGGTACGGCAAGTCTCGACCGCCCAGCCCTTGGCCGAATGGCGCAAGAGACAGAACTGACCCTCTCCGACCACGGGATTTGGGGCGGGATCGAGGGCAAGGGCCCTGGGCCGTTCGAGACCAACCTTACCGACTCCAACGACCGCCAAATTGCCTTTTGCGGAAACAACCGGTCGGCCGATGAAGCTGTAGGACGAGCCATAGGTCATGGCCGGGACATCCTTAAAGCCTAGCTTTTTCCAGTTACACTTGATGGAAAAGCTGTTGGACTGCTTGCGTAGGTTGGCGTCGTCGAGGTCGTTCTGTTCCTCATCGGTCAGGCTCGGAAATTTAAGGCTCATCAACGGCCCACCGCGCTTCTTAACGTCAGTGCGCAGGCGACGGAGCGAAAGACCAAGGGGCTTATGGGAAAGGGTCGCGGCGATGATGTCACATTCCGACCCGTTGGAGCGGCTTTCCACCAGTCCATAGGCCAGCACACCCGCCGCGAGGACATATTTCTCCTGTCCGCTAAGTTGCGACTTGGCCAAGCCATAGGCCAGACCGGCGGCGGGGGCTGCACCGATGCGATCAGACTGCCGCGCCACATTCCGCGCGGCACCGCAGCCGCTGACGGCCAAGACCAACAATCCTGTACCGATGATCTTAACGACATTCGAAAGACGCATGACATTCCCATGGGGCGACAAGCCCAATTCGTTAACCCGCTTCGGCACCTGAGATGATCGGCACCTTGCGATGTCCTCGACGGGCGGCTATTGCCCGGCCATAATTGCGATGACCGACCGTCTGGCCGCTGACCTCAGGACCCCTTCCGATGAGCACGCACGAAAATCTCAAAGAACTGCTTAATCTCGAAGCCATCGAGGTGAATCTTTTTCGTGGTTTCACCCACGACCAGCGGCAAAAGCGGATTTTTGGCGGTCAGGTGATCGCTCAGGCGCTGATGGCAGCCTATCGCACGGTCGAGGACCGCGTCTGTCACTCGCTACACTGCTATTTCATCCGTCCCGGCGATCCGAATGTGCCGATCCTGTTTCAGGTGGAGCGGGCGCGGGATGGCAAGAGCTTTGCCACGCGCCGGGTCGCAGCCATCCAGCATGGCGAGCAGATCTTCAACCTCGCCGCCTCGTTCCAAACGCCGGAGGACGGTTTTGAGCACCAGTTGACCATGCCCGAAGCGCCCGCGCCCCTTACCGTCACTGACGACTATGAAGAGCGCAAACGGCTTGCCGCCAACCTGCCGCCCCGCGCCGCTGCCAGTGTCCTGCGGCCCATGGCCATCCAGATGCGCTCGGTCGATCCCCAGTCGCTCAGCCACCCCAAAATCTTGCCGGGTCGCCAACAGGTTTGGATGAAGTCCACCGATCCGGTCGATGATGATGTGGCCTTCAATCAGGCTGTGCTGGCCTATGCCTCGGATATGAGCCTTCTGGGCACATCGATGCGCCCGCACGGCATCGTCTGGACCACGCCGGGCTTTCAGAGCGCCAGCCTCGACCATGCCATCTGGTTCCACCGCCACAGCCGCTTTGACGGCTGGCACCTCTATGACCAGGACAGCCCCAACGCCCACGGCGCGCGGGGCTTTATCCGGGGTGAGATCTATAGTGAAGACGGCACCCTCGTCGCCTCGGTCGCCCAAGAGGGCCTGATCCGCTACCGCGCACCCGAGATGTAACGCACCACCCTCCCCTTCCGTATTCCCCGCGAAGGCGGGGACCTAGATCAGGGCCTACCGTCCGACGGAGTTCAGCAGGTCTGGACCCCCGCCTTCGCGGGGGAAGCAGGGGTTGGGGTGTGCGGACGTGGGTTTAACCCCCAAAATCTTTTGACACCCTAGATAGATCACCCGATACTGCCACCCTCCCCGCGAAGGCGGAAATGGAGGGGAAGGCCATGTTCTACTTCTACATGATGGCGTCAGGGCGCAACGGCACCCTCTATATCGGCCAGACGGACAACCTCAGTCGCCGCGTGTTTGAACATCAGAGCGGAGCGGTTCCCGGCTTCACCGCGAAACACAACACCAAGACCCTCGTCTGGTTCGAGGCCCATGACAGCCGCGAGTCCGCACTCATCACCGAACGACGGATGAAAAGATGGAACCGGGATTGGAAGCTAGCCAGGATCGAAATGGATAATCCCGATTGGGATGATCTAGCCCTGAGGCTTGAGCCCTAACGCCCTCACTCCCACCTTCCCCGCGAAGGCGGGGATCCAGATCAGGGTTAACCGGCCGTGGGAGCTCCGCAGGTCTGGGTCCCCGCCTTCGCGGGGAACACGGATGTGGGTGTAGATCTAGATAGGCTGAGAATGGGGAAAATCCGCGTTATTGCGAGGCGCAGTGCGCCGAAGCAACCCAGGGGAACATCTGC
>CALFYB010000250.1 GCA_937952995.1 uncultured Caulobacteraceae bacterium | reverse complement strand
CAGGCCGAGGCCGAGGGGCTGGACCAGATCCTCATCGCCGCCGGGTTCGAATGGCGCGAGCCGGGCTGTTCCATGTGCCTGGGTATGAACCCCGACAAGCTGGTTCCGGGCGAGCGCTGCGCCTCGACCTCCAACCGCAATTTCGAGGGTCGTCAAGGCCCCGGAGGCCGCACCCATCTGATGAGCCCGGCCATGGCCGCCGCTGCCGCCATTGCGGGCCGGATGGTGGATGTTCGCGACCTTCCCCCCGTTGATGGAGTGGCCTGAGCCATGAAGCCCTTCACCCGCCTTGATGCCCGCGCCGCGCCGCTGGACATTGCCAATGTCGACACCGACCAGATCATTCCCGCCCGCTATCTGAAGACGGTCGAGCGCACGGGTCTGGGCAAGGGCCTGTTCGCGGCCATGCGCTATGAGGCCGATGGCACGCCCAAGCCTGATTTTGTGCTCAACCGCCCGGACTATGCCTCGGCAGGCGTCCTGATCGCGGGCGACAATTTCGGCTGTGGTTCTAGCCGTGAACACGCCCCTTGGGCCCTACTGGATTTCGGCATCCGCTGCGTGATCTCGACCAGCTTTGCCGATATTTTCTATAATAACTGTTTCAACAATGGCCTCTTGCCCATCGTCGTGTCCGAGGATGAGTTGCGCAGCCTGATGGACGAGGCACGCGGCGGTAATCACGTGTTCAGCATCGATCTGGAAGCCAAGACCGTAACCGTGCCGTCGGGCCGGGTGATTAGCTTCAATCTCGACGCCGGACGTCAGGAGAAGCTGGTCAAGGGTCTGGATGCGATTGGCGAGACCTTGCAGCACGCCAGCAGCATTGACGATTTTGAAGCCCAGCGCCGTCTGACCCAGCCTTGGGTCGCAGCATGATCTTGGTGGCGGGCACCTTGCAGGTTCCCCCTGAGGCCGTCGAAAGCCTTCGCCCTGCCATGCTCGCCATGATGAGTGCCTCGCGCGCCGAAAGCGGCTGCGTCACCTATGCCTATGGTCACGACCTGGTCGAGCCGGGCCTGATCTGGGTATCCGAGACCTGGACCTCGCAAGAGGCGCTGGACGACCATTTCAAGAGTTCGCACATGGCCGTCTGGCGCGCTGCGCTCGCCGCTGCCGGTCCTTTTGAGCGCAAGCTCAGCGCCTTCGAGGTCGTCAACCAAACCGGGCTTTAAGCTCCAAACCCCATCCTTTCAGCCAAAGACACCCCCATGAAAACCCTGTTGCTATTGCCCGGAGACGGGATCGGTCCTGAAGTCATCGCCGAAGTGCGCAAGGTCGTTGCCGCGCTGATGGCCAAGGGTGGACTGGAACTGACCCTGGTCGAGCGTCCCTTTGGCGGCACCAGCTATGACCTACATGGCACCCCGCTGACCGCTGAGGCCGAGGCGGTAGCGCTGGCGTCCGATGCGGTGCTGATGGGCGCGGTCGGCGGTCCGAAGTGGGCAGGCGTTGGGCGCGATGTGCGGCCGGAAGCGGGCCTCCTGCGCCTTCGCAAGTCGATGGATGTGTTCGCGAACCTTCGGCCTGCCATCTGTTTTGATGCCTTGGCCGATGCCTCGACCTTGAAGCATGAGGTGGTCGCGGGCCTTGATATTATGATCGTGCGCGAGCTTTGCGGCGGCGTCTATTTTGGTCAACCGCGCGGGATCGAGACCCTGCCCGATGGCCAGCGCCGGGGCTTTGACACCCAAGTCTATACGACCAGCGAGATCGAGCGCATCGCCCGAGTCGCCTTCGAGCTGGCTCGTAGCCGAGACAACCGCGTCACCAGCGCCGAAAAGTCCAACGTCATGGAAAGCGGCCTGTTCTGGCGCGAGGTCGTGACCGATATTCACGCCCGTGAGTACGCGGATGTGAAGCTCGACCACATGCTGGCCGACAACTGTTCGATGCAGCTGGTGCGCAATCCTAAGCAGTTCGACGTGATCTTGACCGACAACCTGTTCGGCGACCTGCTGTCCGATCAGGCCTCGATGGCCACTGGCTCCATTGGCCTATTGCCCTCAGCTGCATTGGGCGTAGCGGGTAAGCCCGGCCTCTATGAGCCGATCCATGGTTCAGCGCCCGATATTGCTGGCCAAGGTGTGGCCAATCCGGTGGCGGCGATCCTGTCGTTCGAGATGGCGCTGCGCTGGTCCTTGGAACGGCCCGATCTGGCCGACCGGCTCTATGCCGCGATCAAGGCTGCGCTCGATAAGGGCGCGCGCACGCGGGATCTGGGTGGCACTCTGGGTACAGTCGAGATGGGCGCAGCCATCCTCGCCCAGCTCTAATCCGCTTCGATCCGCTCCCGAGGCCAGCGCGCCGAAACGGTCGCGCCGCCTTGGCGGGCATTGCCAAATGAGACCATAGCGCCCGTTCGTTCGAGCAGGGTCTTGGCGATGAAGAAGCCAAGGCCCATGCCCAGATGGCCGGTGCGAGACCCTTCGCCGCTCGGCCGACTGGTGACATAGGGCTCGCCGAGCTTGAGCAGGACGTCAGCGGCAAAGCCCAGTCCATCGTCGCGGACCTCTACGGTCAAGGTGCGCGCATCATAACGGGCAATGACCTGAACTTCGGAGCGAGCGAAGTCGACCGCATTTTCGACCAGTGAGGTCAGGGCGTGCATGACCTCTGGCAGGCGCTGAATCTCAGGAGCCTCACTGCCTGCCGCACCGTGAATAACGGCCAAGACCCGAACCGTGTCGTGCAGATAGGGCTCAATCACCTCGTCGATAAACTGCTGGATCGCCATGCGACCATGCACCATGTCGTCGGTCTCAGGCTCTTGGGTTAGTCGCAGCAGGATGTCGCGGCATCTGGCGGCCTGGGACACCAACAGTTCTGCATCCTCGCGCAGGTGACCCTCTGGAGCCTCGCGGACCATCTCCTTGGCGACCACTGATATGGTCGCCAGCGGGGTGCCCAACTCATGAGCGGCCGCTGCGGCCAGTCCACCGAGCGCGGCGAGCCGTTGTTCGCGGGCGAGCACGGTTTGGGTGACGCTCAAGGCCAGCTCCATCCGCGTCGCTTCCGCTGAGGCCTGCCAAGCATAGCCAGCGGTAAAGGCGATGCCGGTTAGGGTCGCGATTGCCATCCCGGCGCGATAGAGCAGGGGCAGTTGGACGGCTTGTCCGGCGATCCATGGCAGGGGCAAGGACCAGAGGCTGAGAATAATCGCTGCCGTGACGGCCAGTAGTCCGAGTCCGACGGCAAATCGTCCTGGCAGAGTGGCCGCAGCGAGGGTGACCGGGGCGATCAGCAGGAGTGAAAAGGGATTGGTTATGCCGCCAGTCAGATAGAGCAGCGCGGCCAGTTGCAGAATATCGAATGCCAATTGTGCTGCGGCTTCCCAGCCCCTTGCGAACTTCTGACCGGGCCGCCCGAGGGAGAGTACAACATTAAGCCAAGCACTTGCTGCGATCAGGCTCAGGCACCAGACGAAGGGCAGGGAAAAGCCGAATCCCAAGCCGATCGTAAGGATTGCGACCGTTTGGCCCGCTATGCCGAGCCAGCGCAAAACCAGCAGGGTCCGTAGTCGCAATCGACCTCGGGCCAATGGGCCCTGCCAAAGCCCGTCAATGTCTCCCGCCGCCCCGAAGAGGGCTCGCGGATTGGCGGCTTCCATATCCATTGGGTGCGGCGGTTTGGTATTGGGCATGAGGGTTCATAGCCTATATTGGCAAGGAAAGCAGGTCTTGGACGCCTGTGGTCTGTGCGAACAATAGCCGCGCTCCTCTGCGCTAAGGACAAGAAGATGAAGCAGTTTCGTTTGGCGGTGATCCTATGCTGCATCGCGGCGGCTATTGGGCTGGGCGTGCTGGTCTATGTAAAGGGCCCCGCGCCCAAGGCTCCGACGACGGCTGCCGAGGGCGCTTTGCAGATTGGCGGTGACTTTAAGCTGGTGGATCAGGACGCAAAGCCTGTCGATCAACGGCTGCTGAAGGGCAAGTGGAGCGCGGTGTTCTTTGGCTTCACCTATTGTCCTGATGTCTGTCCAACCACCCTTCAAACGCTCGGCGCGGCGGTCGATCAGTTGGGACCTAAGGCCAAAGATCTGCAGATTGTCTTCATCAGTGTGGACCCTGAGCGCGACACGGCGCCTAAATTAAAGGCTTACCTTGCCAGCCCCGGATTTCCCAAGGGCGTGATCGGCCTGACCGGCACGCCCGATCAGGTCAAGGCAGCAGCCAAGGCCTACCGCGCCTATTTTGAAAAGGACGGGGCGGGAGAGTCCTATTTGGTCAACCATACCTCATTGGTTTATTTGATGAATCCAGAGGGTCAGTTCAGCCGAGTGCTAGCCTATGGCCTCAGTCCAGATGAGAATGCCCGCCAGATCTTGGACGCTATGAAGGCCGGATCTTAGGGCTTGCACACGTCTGGCGACGCAAAATTAGCGTAAAAGTCCATATAGACT
>CALFYB010000249.1 GCA_937952995.1 uncultured Caulobacteraceae bacterium | reverse complement strand
CGCCAAATGGTATGTCTCCAAGGATGCGGTCGAAGGGGTCGACTATACGGCTGAGGGCCTGAGCGACATCTGGAACAAGACCAATATCCAAGACCGCGATCTGGCCGAGAACAATCAAAAGGGCGTCAATTCGATCGGGTACAAGCCCGGCCCCTATTCGCCTGAGGCTGAAGTCTTGGTCTTGCGGATCATCGACTGGTATTGCGCTAAGGCTAAGGCCTATATCGACGCAAACAGCTGACGGGCGGAACCGATCCCATGACCACTGATCCGACGGGTCTGCATCTCGAAACCCTGGCCATTGGCTATGGCTATGATCCGGCTCAGCATCAGGGCTCGGCCAAGCCGCCGCTGTTTTTGACCTCAACCTTCGTCTATCCCAGCGCCCAGATCGCCAAGGATGCCCACCGGGTGTTCTTTAACGGTCCAGTCGATGGTGAGCCTGCCGGGGCCTATATCTATTCGCGCCTCAACCATCCTAATCTGGACATGGTCGAAAAGCGCTTGGCGGTGCTGGATGGGGCCGAGGACTGCGCCGCCTTTTCCAGCGGCATGGCGGCGCTGAGCACGACCTTAATGACCCTGCTGCGTCCCGGCGACAGCATGGTCTATAGCCGCCCGATCTATAGCGGCACCGATGGGCTGATGAACGGCCATCTGACCGACTATGGCATCAAGCCCTTCGGCATTACCGATGCGGTGGACCGGGCCAATGTGCAGGCCGCTGTCGATCTGGCCCTTAAGGCTGGCCCCTTGACGGTGATGATGATCGAAAGCCCGGCCAATCCTACGGCCGCGACGGCGGACATCTCCATGATCCGCGCTATTGCTGACGAGGTCGGTGCCAAGACCGGGCTGCGGCCTCTCGTGGTGGTGGACAACACCTTCCTTGGTCCCCTGCTGCAGTCGCCGCTCAAGCATGGCGCTGACCTGACCATGACGTCGCTGACCAAATATTGCGGCGGGCACAGCGATCTTCTGGCCGGGTCTGTCAGTGGCGACGCCGCGCTGGTGAGGCGTCTGAAACAGCGGCGCACGACCTTCGGCTGTCACCTTGATCCCCATACAAGCTGGTTGATGCTGCGCTCGCTAGAGACCCTGTCCCTGCGCACCGAGCGGTCCTGTTCCAATGCCGCCGCCATCGCCCGGTTCCTCGCAGACCATCCCAAGGTCCGGGCCGTCACTTACTTGGGCTTCCTGCCTGAAGGCTCGCCCGCTCGCGCCGTCTATGAGCGTCAATGCAAGGGCGCAGGCTCGACCTTCTCGTTCAAGATCAAGGGCGGCGAGGCCGAGGCCTTCCGCATGCTCGACAAGGTGCGGCTGGCCAAGATGGCCGTCAGCCTTGGCGGGGCCGAGACCCTGATCTGCCATTCGGCCACCACCACCCACTATGCTGTGCCCCAGGCCCAGCGCGAAGAGGTTGGGATTGATGACGGCACCATCCGCATTTCGGTGGGCCTTGAACATATTGATGATCTGATCGCAGATCTTTCTCAGGCTCTGGAGGCCGTATGACCGACGCCAAACTCGTCGATCGCTATTCGATCACAAACCGCTTCCCCTCGGCATCTCAAAAGGCCGATGTCGTGGTGATCGGCGCGGGCCCTTCCGGTGTCGCGGCCGCCATCGCAGCGGCCAAGGGCGGTGCCAGCGTCTTGCTGGTCGATGAAAATCCTGTCTCTTCGTCCTTGATGGGCTTGGACACACCGCTCTATTTCGGCGGTCGCATGACCCGCGCCGTCGACAATAAGGCCCGTATGATCGAGCAGATCTTTGCCTCTGATCCGCTGCTCGAAGCCGCCTTCGAGGCCGGTGTCGAGGTGGCCTTGGGGGTCTACGCTTGGGGAGCGTTTCAGAACGGCCCCGGCATCGCCGCCATGCCCGAGGCGGCCGTGGGTCTTGCCGACGAAGAGCGCTCTTGGATGGTGGCCTATAAGCAACTGATCCTGGCGACCGGTTCGCGGGACTTAAGTCTATCCTTCCAAGGCTGGGATCAGCCCGGCGTCATGGGGGCCAACGGCCTGCATGCCCTGATCAAGCGCTATGACGCCTTTGCCGGAAATGAAGTCTTGATCTTGGGGTCGGGCGATCTGGCCCTGAATACGGCGATCATGGTGGTCGAGGCCGGATTGAAGGTCGCTGCCCTGATCGAGGTGCGTGATCAGGTGCAGGGCGACGCGGCCCTCGCGGCCAAGGTGCGCAGCTACGGGATCGAGATCTTGACCGGCCATGTGATTGTCTCGGCCAGCGGCGGTGCCGATGGTGTTGAGCGCGCGACGGTGGTTCCGGTGGCGGGGGGCGATAGCCGCACCTTCACCTGCGACACCATCTGTCAGGCCATCGGTCTGGTCCCGGCCATCGAGTTGTTCAATGTGCTGGGCGGCAAGCTGTCGGTCCGCACCGACCTTGGCGGCCATGTGCCTCAGCGGACGGGACTGGTTAGCACGGGCCTCGCCAATGTCCTCGTGGCCGGAGATTGCGCCGGGCTCAGCACCGTCGATGCCGCCGCCCATGGCGAGGCTGCAGCGGCTCTGGCGCTGGCGGCCATCGCGGGGCAAACCCTAGCCGACGAGGCTCCTGCCGCGGCGACCAGCCTCGATGCCCACGCCTATCACGCCGACTGGATGGCCGCCCTGATGAAGGTCGGTGACGACTCCATCGTGGTTTGCCAGTGCGAAGAGGTCACGCGCGGCGACCTGACCGCCGTGCGTCAGCCCCGCTATCTTGGCCCGCCCTCCGAGGTCGCCGCCAAGCGCGACATCAAGACCTTGGCTGCCGATGGCCCGCTCAATCAGGACCAGTTCAAGCGCCTGACCCGCGCCTGTATGGGCCAGTGCCAAGCGCGGCGCTGCCGTGAGCAGGTGGCCCTGATCCTAGCGCAATCGTCGAACGTGCCCGTGGCCAAGGTGCCGCTCGCAGGCTATCGCGCGCCGGTCCGGCCTCTGCCGATGAGCGTGCTGGCGGCCCATGACGAGCCCTATGACATGACCTCGAACTGGGACGTCTGGTTCGGCATTGCCAGCCAGTGGGTCCCCTATAACGACATCGGCACGGAGCGCGAGGCCATGCACCTCGAAATGCTCACCGACAGCCAGCACATCTAGGACCGACCGATCATGAGCACGCAAAAGGGCGCAACAGTCATTGTTGTCGGTGGTGGTGTCAGTGGATTGAGCGCAGCCTGGTGGCTGGCCCGTTCAGGCGTTGACGTCTTGGTGTTGGATAAGGGCATTGTCGGGTGGGAAGCCTCGGGCCGCAATGGCGGCGGGGCCTCGCACTTCCAAAGCCCGTTGTTCGCCGAAGAGCAGCGGCTGTGGCCGATGATGGACGAGATGCTCGGCTATTCGACCGAATATCAGCGCGGCAAGCTGGTTCTGGCCACGACCGAGGGCCAGCTAAAGCACTATCGTTACATGGCCGAGACCTTCTGCGAGAACGGCTCTCCGGCCCATGAGATCGACCTTCAGGAGATCCGCGAGCGGGTGCCGATGAGCGGCGACAACATCCTGGGCGGCGTGCACCTGACCATCGCCGGTCAGGCCAACCCCCAGCGCACCGTTCAGGCCTATGCCTGGGCTATTCAGGATCTCGGGGGCCGCATCTTGCAGCACACGCCGGTCCTGCGGCTGGTGCATGAGGGCGGCAAGGTCACGGGCGTTGAGACCAAGGACGGCATTTTGGGCTGTGACAGCGTGGTGGTGGCCGCTGGCCCCCAGAGCGCGATCCTGCTGGCCGGTGTCGGCATTGATCTACCCATCGCCTCTGCGCGAGCGGAGATGATCGTCACCGAGCCTGCCCCGATGATGGCCATTGGTGCGGTGGACGGCAACGGCCTCTATGGCCGCCAGACCAAGCGCGGCAACCTTGCCTATGGCGGTGGCCCTCATGAATGGCTCGATGTCGGACCGATGGGGCCGTCTGTGCGGCCCGGCTCGCCGCTGGTGCGCAACCTGACCAAGCGTCTGCTGGGTCTGTTCAGTAAGGCGGGCAATTTGCGGGTTATCCGCAGCTGGGCCGGGGTGATTGAGAACACGCCTGATGGTCGTCCCGTGATCGACCGGATCGACAATGTGACCATGATCACCATGTCCAGCGTCGGCTTTGGCCTGTCTCCCGCCAGTGGCCACGCGGTGCGCGATCTGGTCATGGATGGCAAATGCTCGTTCGCGGATTTGGAACTGCTAAAGCTCAGCCGCTTTGATGGGTTATCGCCCAACTGGCGCGCCGAAAAGGGCTGGCTGTCCCACGCCGAGCCGGTCTAGGGCCAAACCCCCTACCCCCGCTTCGCGGGTACTTCCCCCAGAGGGGGAAGATTTAGAGCACCAAGATCTTCCCCCTCTGGGGGAAGTGCCGCGCAGCGCCGTAGGGGGTCTTGTTCGTTGAGGTCCCCCTCACCCAACCC
>CALFYB010000248.1 GCA_937952995.1 uncultured Caulobacteraceae bacterium | reverse complement strand
TGCAGGTCGATTTGCCTCAGCCTCTAGAGGCGGAATCAGGGGATGGGCCTTCGCAGGTGCGCAATCAGCAGCACCCAAGAAGGGCCGGGTCGCACGCGGGGTGATAGGGACACCCCGCGCGGTATCGCTTATTGCATCGAGGCTTTCACGTTGTCGGTGGCTTCGGTCGAGTAGACCTGCGTCCAAGCCTCCAGCAGGTTGTCCTTGCTGACGGGCAGCGCGGGCAAGGCGACGAAATCGGGCGCGTCCTTGTCCAGCAGCGCGTAGCCGGCCAGCTTGGCCTCGACCACACCGGCGTCATAGGGGCGTTGCGCGCCCAGACCCTTGATGAAGCCGCCCTGCGCCATGCTGATGGCGACGTTTTCGCCAAGATCGACCGTGGTGATGATCAGATCATCGCGGCCATTGGCGCGGGCTGCGGCCATGACACCTTCGGCAGGCACGTCCCAGACCGCCCAGATCCCCTTGATATTCGGGTTCGAGGTCAGCATGGCACCGGCCGCCTTTTCGGCATCACCGGAAAAGTCCGGCCCGCCGATCCCCTGCTCATCCACGATCTTGATGTTGGGATAGTCGCTGGCGATGGTGGCCTTGAAGGCGTCATAGCGCTGCTTGGTCACGAAGAAATCGGCGGCGTGGAAGACCAGACCGATCTCGCCCCCGTCAGGGCCAAGCGCCTTGGCCATCAGATGGGCTGCCGCAACGCCATTGCCATAATTGTCCGCCGAAACGACCGAGACATAATCCGTGCCAGCCACGAACCCTGCCGGCACGTTGTCCATGAACACCAGCTTGGCACCGGCCTCATGTGCGGCGCGGTAGGCGGCTGCCGTGGCAGTCGGGTCGGTCGGGATCGACACGATGATGGACGGGTTCTGCGCCATGATCGTTTCCAGGTCCGCCACCTGCTTTTCGGGTTTGAACCCGGCGTCGGTCACGGCGATCACTTCGATCCCCATGGCGGCGAACTGGGTTTGCAGCCCGTTGATCTGTGCGCGGCTCCAGTCGTTGCCGCCGTAGTGCATCACGATGGCAGCCGTGGCGCCCATCTCTTTGATCTTGGCCAGTTCCTCGTCGCTCAGGGCAACATCGGAAGCGGGCGACGGGTCTTCGCCGCTGGGGCCTTTCGACAGCACCGTTTCCTGCAACTTGGCAAGCGCATCGTCAGGGTTGGCAAGGGCCGGCAGGGCAGCGCCCATCACCAGTGCAAGCGCGGCAACAGAGCCCAAAAGGCTACGTCTGTTCAACATTTCTTCTTCCTCCCAGAGAAGTGGCGGGGCTTCCGCCATGTGGTGGGTCAGCGGTTCAGACCGCGGTGGCCCGGTTCAGGTAGTCCATGCTCAGCCGCGCGCCCTCGGCGGGGTCGGGCCAGCTGTCAAGTTCGGTGCAAACCCAGCCGTCAAAGCCCACATCCTTCATCGCCTGAAGGATCGGCCCCGTCGGCACATCCCCCCGATCCAGCGGGGTGAAGGCGAAGGGGGCGCGTTTGAACCCCTTCAGGTGGACATAGCTGATGCGGGCAGCGTGATCGCGGATCAGTTGCGCCGGATCGCCACCGGCTGCCGCAAGATGCGCGGTGTCGGGGCAGAAATCGATCGCGGTCAGATCAAAGATCTTGGCCACTTCGGCGGGGCCTTCGACGATGGTGGACAGGTGCGGGTGGTAATGCGCCCGCAGCCCACGCGCCTCGGCCAGCGCCTTCACACGATCCAGCGCCGCGCCCAGCTTGTGATAATCCGGCTCGCGGGTGCCATCGAAGCGTTTCGCCCCGCCGCCCACCACCAGATGCGGCGCGCCAAGTTCGGCAGCACGATCCGCCGCGCGGGTCACGCGGGCCAGTTCCTCGGGCAGAATGTCGTCGAAAATGAAGTTCCCACCAGCATAGGTGGCCACCAATTCCAGCCCGTTATCGGCCAGCATCCGGCGCATCTCGGCGGCGCTGCGGTCCAAGAGGTTGCCGTCGAACATCTCGACACCCGCATAGCCCGCTGCGGCGATGTCGGCACAGGCGCGATCCATGTCGCCGAAGGTGCGATAGGCAAGCTGCGTGATCGAGGTGACGCCAACCGCATCCCCCCCAAGACCGCCCCAGCAATTGGCGTGATAGGCCAGCTTCCAAGCTGTCATCGGTATCCCTCCCCCCGTGCCGCAGGCGCTGCGGGGTTGCCCGCCTTGCCCGCTTTTCTGCCGGCCTCCTCTGACCGTGAAACCTCGTTAAGCGCCTATTCGGCGTCGGTCAACATTATTTATGCTGATCTTTCGCTACTTCTGCATTTTTACAGCAAAAGTTTTTTCTTGAACGGCAGAAGTAGCGCCTTTATTCCTGTCGAAATCCAGCAAGGAACCGAATTTGCCTCTGAGCGGCCCTGACCTGACCGAATCGACCCGACCGCGCGGCAAAGGGCGTCCGCGCACGGTGGACACCGCCGCGCCGTCGTTGGTGGACCTCCTGAACCTCGTGCGAACCGGCGCGGCGAGCACACGACAGGAACTCGAACGGCAAAGTGAATTCGGTCGCGCCGTGGTCGCCGACCGCCTGTTTGTGGCTGATGGGGACCGGATCACCTGCGCTGGCGGGGCCGGGACCGCCGATCTGGCCAGCTATCTGATCGAGCGCCATATCGGCTGGTCGGTGGCCCAGAAGGCCAGTCAGGTCCTGCTGTTTGATCGTCCTCGCGCCGGTGCTGACGCCCAGCCCCATCCGCCGATGTCGGAGCGCGTCTCTGATCCTCGGGTCCAACGCGCGCTGCTGTTGATGGAGCAAAACCTCGCCGGTCCCTTGCCCATCGCCCATGTCGCTGGGCAGCTTGGCCTATCCACCCGTCAGTTCGAGCGGCTTTGCCACACGACCTTGGGCATGAGCCCGGCCTCAGCCTATCGCCGCCTTCGCCTGCGGTACGCCCACTGGCTGATCGAGCATACGGACCGATCCGTGACCGAGATTGCTCACGCAGCGGGCTTTGCCGACTGCGCGCACTTCTCGCGGCAGTTCAAAGAAAATTACGGATCTTCTCCCTCCGATCAGCGTCGCCACCCCGTTGCGAACCCTGACAGCTCTGACCTGGCCTCCTTGAGAGTGTTTGGTTAGGGCCAACTCACAACCAATAAGACTAACGAAATCGAGAGGCCTTAAGGGGCCTTGGGAGCGCACGATGCAACGCCTGATGCCACGTTTGAAAATTCAGTCCCCGACCGAGCTGGTCGCGGAATTGCACGATGGCACGGTGCTGGACATCCATCCGATTTGGCTTCGTGAGCGCAGCCAAGACCCATCGGCGCTGGACCTTGCGACCGGGCAGCGTTTGCATGATCCCTCGGATCTGCCGCTCGATCTGACCATCACGGCGTTGAAGCCTTTGGACGGTGGGCTGCTGCAGATCCATTTTAGCGACAATGCCCAGTCGATCTACGACACGGCAGTCTTGGCCGGCGAAATTGCCTTGCCCGCGGGAGATCATGATTGCCCACCCGTACGCCTTTGGGATGGCGAGCTTAACGACCTGCCGCGCGGTCATTGGTCAGCAGAACCAAGCCCTGAGCAACTGTTAGACTGGACGTCTAAGTTCCTAGAATATGGCTTTATCGTCCTGAGCGGTGTGCCGTCAGAGGATCGGTCCGTGATCGAGGTTGGCCAGACCTTTGGCTATATTCGCGGCACTAATTTTGGCGACCTGTTCAATGTGCGCTCTGTGCCGAACGCCAATGACCTTGCCTATACGGCCGTTGAGCTTGGTGCCCATACGGACAATCCCTATCGCTCGCCGGTGCCAAGCATCCAGCTGCTGCATTGTCTGATCAACGAAACGACGGGCGGCCTGTCGACGCTGGTTGATGGCTTCGCTGCGGCGCAAGCGCTGCGCGTGCAGGACCCCGCTGCGTTTGAGATCCTGTCCACCACGCCCGTGCGTTTCCGCTTCCAAGACAAGACCACAGAGCTGGTGGCCAGCGCTACCCCGATCGATCTGGACGTGACCGGTGCCGTGCGCGCTATTCACCTCAGCCCACGCCTCGATTTCGTGCCCCTGATGTCGCGCGAGAAACTGGCTGAATATTACCGCGCCCGCCGGGTCTTTGACCTGATGATGCGCGACAAGGCGTTTGAAATTCGCTTCCTGCTCAATGCGGGTGATCTGGTCATGTTCGACAATTGCCGCCTGCTGCACGGCCGTACGAGCTTCAATCCTGAAGAGGGTCTTCGCCATCTGCAGGGCTGCTATATCGACATTGATGGACCGCGTAGCCTCTACCGCGTCATGCGCCGCGACCTGCAAGCCGCCTAATCCTCATCCTTCCTCGCCACGCAAGACCGAGACAGACCATGGGCAAGATCGTTAGCTTTCGTCAGATGAAGGACGGCACCAAGGAGGATTACGATCTTCTGGACGAGTCCGAGCGGGAGTTCGCCAAGCAGTTGCCGCAGCATATTATGGCGGCGTTGAAACGGCTGGACCATTCACTCGAGGGTTATCCCCTGTCTCGTCTGGGCCATTCCTTGCAGACCGCGACGCGGGCGCTGCGGGACGGGGCAGATGACGAGCTGGTGGTTGCGGCCCTGATCCACGATCTGGGGGACGAGCTGTCGCCCTATAATCACGCCGAAATCGCGGCTGGGATCATTCGCCCCTATGTGCGCGAAGAGGTGACTTGGATCGTCGAGCAGCATGGCCTGTTCCAGACCTACTACTATGTCCATCACACTGGCGGTGACCGCTTTATGCGCGACCGCTTCAAGGACCATCCTTGGTATGATGCGTGCGTCAATTTCTGCGAGCGCTGGGATCAGGCCTCGTTTGATCCAGAGTACGACACCCTACCGCTCGAAGCTTTTGCGCCGCTGGTGGAAAAGATCTTCAGCCGCAAAGCCCATGACCCGCGTTACTTGACTGAGGGGTGAGGGGAGGGGGTTGGGTGAGGGCCTTGTTTTCCCTCTTCCGTTTTCCCCGCGAAGGCGGGGACCCAGATCTTTTCACTCGGGCGGAAAGCGGCCCATTGGATTTCTGCCTTTGCGGTCAGGCGGTTGAGAGTAGGTGGATGAATACCCCCCACTCCCAACCCTCTCCCCCTCAAAGGGGGGAAAGGGCTTATTCTTATTGTCCTTAGCCCTCTGCCTGTGGGAGGGGGTTAGGTGAGGGCCTAGTTTTCTTTTCCCCCGCCCCCCAACCGCATACCCCCATTTACAGACCCCAGCCTTCAGCCTACCAAATGAACCCCTGCACGAGCGGATAACAGGTGCCGTTGCTCAGGAAGCGCTTCATCTCACCATGTCACTGATGTTACGAACCTTTTTGGAAAATGAGCGGGGGATCAAGCGATTCCTGTCGCGGTTTTTTCCTCGGGCTCAAGACGTTGATGATCTGGCCCAAGAGACCTTTTTGCGCGCTTTTGCGGCTGAGGCCGAGCGCGATGTTCTAAGTCCCCGAGCCTTTCTTTATCGCATTGCCAAGAACCTCGCCCTCAATGAGCGCGACCGCCTGTCCTATAAAACGACCAACTATATAGAGGATTATCCCGACCCATCGGTCCTAGGGGCCAGTGACCAGGTCTCAGGTGAGGACGTGGTCGAAGGTCGACGGAAAATGGCAATCTTTGCAGAAGCGATCTCGGCCTTGCCGCCGCAGTGCCGGAGGGTGTTCTTGCTGCGCAAGGTTCAAGGTCTGTCGCAGAAAGAGGTCGCTCAAAAATTAGGCCTGTCGGTCAGTACGGTTGAAAAGCATTTGGCGACCGGTTTGCTGAAATGCAGTGAATATCTAAAGCTACGAGGATATGAGGTCGGCAGTGGCCCGGCGGCAGTCCCGGCCCAGCCCCAGCGATATGGATCCAAGGGAGGGTCAAGCGCAGATGTCTGACCCGAACAACATTATCCGGCTGGTGGATCTTGCCTCCATTGAGGCGCAGGCCGCCGATTGGATCGCGCGCCTAGATCGTGATGCCCCATCGCAATCTGATCTTGCAGACTTTGCGGCTTGGAAAGCTCTCAGCCCTCAGCATCAGCAGGCGGCTGACAGGCTTGAAGGCCTGTGGTCTGAATTTGACATTTTAGCCAAGCTGACACCGGCGATCCAAGATCGCATTGTCGACAGCGGCAAGCGTCCGACGCCAGCGCCGCCGTGGTGGGTTGCCGGTCTTGTTGCGGCGAGTTTGGTTGTGGCGGGCTTAGGCGCGGTCTCTGTCCTGCAGCATCTGCCCCATACACAGGTCTATGATACGGCCGTCGGTGGGCAGCGAACGATCAATCTCGAAGATGGTTCGAGCATCCAACTCAACACCAACAGCCAGGTCGAGGTGCGCTATACGCCCAAGGCGCGGGACCTGCGTCTGATCCGTGGCGAAGCCTATTTCGAGGTGGCCCCGAACAAACAGAGGCCCTTCTCGGTCTATGCCCAAGAGGGTGTGGTTCGCGCCGTTGGCACAGCCTTTGTGGTGCGCCTGTCGGGGGATCGGGTAGAGGTCACGGTGACCAAGGGCAAGGTCGAACTGGCCGCGTTCACTCATCCCGTGTCCAGCGCCTCGCTGGACCGTGTTGCCGCCCTGCCGCGCAAGGCCTTAACGATGGTGTCCGCCACCCATGGGACCACCGAACTGGCTGTGCTGGATCAGGCCCACCTGATCGAACATCTTGATCTTGCAGCCCCGGAAGTGACCCGCAAGCTGGCGTGGCGCCAAGGGATGCTGGTCTTTAACGGTGAGACCCTGCCCAATGTGGTGGCCGATGTTAGCCGCTACACCGATGTGCAAATCGAGATCGCTGACCCATCGCTCAATGGCCTCAAGGTCGGAGGCTATTTCAAGGTCGGCGAAATTGACCCGATGCTGGAGGCTTTAGAATCTAGCTTTGGCGTGCGGGTTGAACGGGTGGACGATAAGCATGTGAGGCTATCGGCCGCGCTCTAGTGGCCGGGCCAAGGCGTCGCTTTAGAAAAGCAACAATTGCCTCCGGTGTAAAAAAAACATCACATAGGGCCACGGGGCACTAGTGGATTTCTCAGGCTCGCCGGTCTTAACCCCCAAGGCCGGTGACTAGGCAGTATCGTTGCGTCCATCGTCGCGCCAAACATTAGGGAAGAAGGATCGCCGTTTGCGCGTAAGGATTGCCGCTTGCCTGTTGGCTGGCTCTGTCCTGACGAGCGCTGGCGGGGCTCAGGCTCAGGTCGCAGGTCCAGTCTGCAACCTTCGGATTACCCAGTCCACACTCGGTCCAGCCCTCGGGGCCTTGGCTGAGCAGTGTGGGGTGCCGCTTCTATTTCCTTATGAATTGGCCAGAACGGGGGGGATACATCCCGTTAGGGGACGGCGCACGATATCTGAGGCCCTGAAGATCATGCTTCGGGGCACGTCTCTCACCGGCGAACTGACGGCCAGCGGGGTCATTACGATCTCGCGTTCCGTCGACAACGGGGAGAAAGATATGACGCGCAATACCAGAACAGGCCTGTTGGCTGGGGCTTCGGCCTTGGTCATGAGCATCATCGGAACCAATCAGGTTCAGGCTCAAGACACCCGGTCAAATGTGATCGAAGAAGTGATCGTGACCGCCACCAAGCGGGCCGAGTCGGTTCAAGACATTCCACAGAGCATCACCGCCGTCAGCGGCAAGGATCTCGAAGCCAAGGGCATCGAGAACTATGAAGACCTGACCCGCACCATCCCTGGCGTGATCGCCACCGGTGGTTCCAACTTCAACAAGTTCGTTGTGCGCGGCATTCAGACCTCGAACGGCACCAGCAGCAGCGGCGAGCAAAAGTTGGTGGCCATCTATCTAGATGACCTGCCCTTGACCTCGTTCTCGGTCCTAACTCCGGACATGCGCCCCTATGACATCGGGCGTGTCGAGGTTCTGCGCGGACCACAAGGCACCCTGTTCGGCTCCGGCTCCTTGGCGGGCGCGATCCGATATGTGACCAACAAGGCCGATCCGAGCGGCTATCACGCCTCGCTTGATGTCGAAGCGGGCAAGACCAAGGGCGACTCTAACCGCCTGCGTCTGGGCGGCATGGTCAATGTGCCCCTGATCCAAGACCAACTGGCCGTGCGCCTTGTCGGCTATACGCGTAACGAAGATGGCTGGGTGAACTATGCCGGTCCGAACGGTCGCAAGAACACCAACACCGCCGATGACTGGGGCGTTCGTGGCTCTTTGCGTTGGCAGCCCAATGACAAGCTGAACGCCACCTTCATGGTCACCAGTGACCACAATAAGGTCGGCGACTCGTCACTTTATGATCCGACCCAAGGCCGCAACATCGCCAAGCGCGACTTCCCATTTGCGGTGGATGTCGATCTCGACAGCTACAATGCCACG